>JANRLT010000011.1 GCA_033762255.1 Pirellulales bacterium
TCCCGGTGCCGTCAACGTCCAGGCCGTGTGGCCCGGAGGGGCGTAATCTTTATAGCCAGCCGCAAGCTCTCTCTACCGCAACGCGGTTCCGGAACATAGCCCAGGGTCGCGCAGCACACCCTGGGTACAGGTTCCCCACACCTTTTAACCGCGACGCGCAGCGGAGCAATGTAGTAGGCACCGTCCCGGTGCCGTCAACGTCAAGGCGGTGTGGCCCGGAGGGGTGTAATCTTTATAGCCAGCCGCAAGCTCTCTTTACCGCAACGCGGTTCCGGAACATAGCCCAGGGTCGCGCAGCGCACCCTGGGTACGCACCACCCCACCACCTTTTAGCCGCGACGCGCAGCGTAACAATGTAGTAGGCACCGTCACGGTGCCGTCAACGTCCAGGCCGTTTAGCCCCGGAGGGGCGTAATCTTTATAGCCAGCCGCAAGCTCTCTCTACCGCAACGCGCCCTGATCATTGGTAATACAGTGTATCAAAGCCCACGGGTTGGAGCGCAGCGAACAACCCTGGGAAAAAGGTCAAAATCCATGAACTCCTACTCCATCGGAGTTGTGGAATCCCTTGATAAACTGGGTGATAACCCGCGCTATGATTACTTGCGATGAGTCTAATAACCCCCAACGTCCCGCTGCGTCGTGGAATCTTCGCACGCTAGAACACGTTTCACCCCACGATTTTGCTTGGCTTCCCGCTAAATCTACCAACTAAACCAAAACCGCACGGGGACCTGGTCCGGCGTGCCGATGGCATAATCTTTCAGTTGCCCGGCCGTTTCTACTGCTTGCCAGTTCTCTACTCCGCCATCGTCTTGCAAATCCGGTCCGACGGAATAACACAGATAGCCGTTACCCACTTTGCGATAGATAAAGTCCTTGTCGTTATAGGGATCGAGCGGTACCTGCTGCAGGTACTTGGGAGCTAAATCGCTCAATTGTGGTGGATATTGTCCATTGTTGCGGCGGTATAGGTCGAGCGCTAGCAGCAGCAGGCACGAGCGGCGCATGGCTTGAGCCCGGTTATTGATATTTGCCGCGCTACCATTACCCAGTCCGTAGGCGAATAAGAGACTTAAATGATGCCCCAAGATATCGCTCCGTGATTCTCGACCGACGAAAAATGCCCATGGTTGTTTGAAATTTTTCTCGATATCTTGGGTTAAGAGTTTAGCTCGTTGATAATTTGCGTCCTGGGTTGCTTGGAATGTTTGATTCTTGGGTTGCTGCAATGCCTTGACAATGCTATCGAAATGTTGATTAAGAATTTCCGCTACTCGATCCCAATTAAAATCGTGATGCGGATTTTTGTTATTTTCAAAATATCCTAATTCCAATCCTTGCGCGGTGCCCTGCGCTTGTGCCTGCCGAACATAATGTACAACCCAAGCAATTCCAAGCAGCCTTTCACCTTGATCGTATGCCTTTGCAAAATTTTGCGTTGGCATATAGAGCAGGGCGTCATCGAATAGTTGCCGCACATGAGCCCGCTCCACCCGCGGATGCAGGATGAAGGCTCTTGCATGCTCGATAGTCATGCCGACCAACGCATTCATTGACAGTTCATCGCTCAAAAAATCCCTGTTCTGTCGCAAGCCGGCGATTCGCAACATCGTGCGAAAATCAGTCAAGGCACCAGAAATATCACCATTCTCCAAACTATTAATCAGGCGTACGTTATAATTCAATATAAGGATACGTGCGGCATGTAAATCTGAAATTGAACCATTGATTGGGCTGTTGTTTGGATTGGCATTCTTTCTAATGAACAGTGGCACGTAGTATTTATGCTTGTTTTCCAGGGCGGCTGCCAGCCGGTCCAGGATCGGCTTATTTAGTTGGAGCAGTGATACCGTATAGGGATGGGTGGCCTGCCATGTCCCATTTAGATCGTCAAATATCATCTCGTCAATCTGGCTCTCTTGTCGCGCTTTGATTGACTCAAAACTTAGCGGCTGTGGTGGACCATAGATCGGACGGTAGAGTCCCACGGATTCGAGAAATTTATATGAAAGTGCGTAACTCGGAGGTAGTGGGGGTTGCTCCACGTCAAAATCGTTTTCCGGGGGAGCCTCCAGTGAGAGTAGAGAAACCCATTTTCCCGTTAGCTCATCAAAACACTTTTCGAAGGGTAAAATTGGGGGGTGATATTTACGGGGAAGTTTTTCGAAATACCAGTCATCCATTCTCTTGAGAAACGGCCCCTGCGGCGCCGCGCGCATCTGCAGCATTTGCAACACTTGCGGTACGTCGGCGGAGTTAAAATTTTCCATCCCCACCGCCTCCAAGATATCGATATACACGTTCTCGCTGGGCAAGACCCCGCGGCTGTTTTCTTGGTTGAAATACGCCACGTAATCCGGCAGGCCGTCCGCCGCCAGGGGAGCGGTGATGACCGTCGTTTGTGGACTGACCGTCAGGCTGTTATCAATGGGCCAGATGGCAATGACCGTGCCGATGACAATCAAGAGCGCAAACAGCCCCAGGAACAGATTCATCCAGGGAAACGACCGTCGTTCGGGGGCTGAGGGTGTGGCTGGCGGTTTCATGATGCGGGCAAAGGTATGAATTGAGAAAGTACACGGATAGATAAACCCTCACCCCGGCCCTCTCCCGCTGGGGAATAATTTGCTAAGGGTACGATTCTAGCGGGAGAGGGGGAAGGAATGCAGAAGTATGAATGCAGAAGGCAGAGTGAATTCGATAGCGGTTTGGCGATGCTTTCGACGACAAAACCATCTATGTCATCTCTACTCTGTGCACCTCTGTGACGACTCCCATCCTCCGTGGTAAATGCATTTTCTGGTTTTCCTAGCTGCGGCGAACCAAAAAAAATATCCACTCCTCCAATCTCTATTTCCTCCCGATTCCCTCACCCCGGCCCTCTCCCGTAGGAGAAAAGTTTGATAAGGGTTCGATTCTAGCGGGAGAGGGGGAAATTCACAGTCGGAATTCAGGTTGTATTTTAAGCCACCGAGAATTCGCGGTCAAAGAATTTTACGCCTACACCGCCGATGCCAAATTCCAACCGCCTAAGCAACCCCATCCGCCGATGCCAGCAGCGGCTTTGTGAGTTGAATATGAATCGGGCCGTTGGCCCTTCAATTTTTCATTTCCCATGAACCTAGGGCGACGCTGCGCTTGCCCTAGGCTGGGATAGGTCGGGCCTTTGGCCCGCAAAGCATCAAACGTCTTTGGCCCGCAAAGCATCAAACGCCTGTGGCCTGCTAAACATCAAACGCCTTTGGCCCGCAAATGCTTGAGTAACGAAGAATCTTTGAATGTTGCGAAGATTCGAAAGGTTAGCACAGAGTCGCCTGCTACAGAATCGACAACTTGGGTAGCGGCGGGGCCGCGCGGTGCTGCTCGCTGAGGTTCTTGACCAGGCGATAACAAATATGCCGCAGGTACGGGGCCGAATCCACCACGTCAAAGTTCTTGGCCGTTTCCCCCGCGTCGCCGTTGATCCGCAGTTGCATGTTGATCGGTACTTCGCCCAAAAACGGCACATGCAACTCTTGCGCTTTGCGTTGCGCGCCGCCGTGGCCAAAGATGTCATACCGTTTGCCATTATCGGGACATACAAAGTAGCTCATATTTTCCACGATGCCTAGGATCGGAATGTTGACCTTGCCAAACATGGCGATCGCCTTGACCGCGTCAATGAGCGCGACATCCTGCGGCGTGCAGACCACCACCGCCCCGGTCAGCGGCACGGACTGCGACAGGCTAATCGCCACATCCCCCGTCCCCGGGGGCATGTCCACGATCAGGTAATCCAGTTCCCCCCAGCTGACCCCTCCTAGGAACTGCTGGATCGATTTGTGCAGCATCGGTCCCCGCCACACGACCGCTTCTCCCGGCGGGACCAAAAAGCCCATCGACATTAGCTTTAACCCCGCCGTCTCGACCGGCTGCAACCGCCCCCCCTGCGGTTCGGGCATGGTCTTTACCCCAAAGAGGTGCGGAATGCTCGGGCCATACACATCGGCGTCCATCAGGCCAACTTCGCACCCCGCCTGGGCCAGGCCCAGGGCAATCGACGCGGCGATGGTACTCTTGCCCACGCCCCCCTTGCCCGAACCGACCGCAATAACGCTTTTAACCGTCAGGCCCAGGGGGCCTTGTGGCAACGCCGGTCGCTGATGCGGCGCTATCCGCACCGTGACCGAGCTCAAGTCGGCAAATTTTTGCCGCAACAGCGCCGCGATTTCGGCTTGGGCATCTTCCCATAACGGGGCGACATAGGTTGCCAGGCCGACCGTTACAGTTAGGCTAGTCCCCGTAAGTTCGATGTCGCGAATTTGGTCCTGACCCAGCGGGCGGCCGGTTTCGGGGTCTTTGTAGTCGGACAGGGCCGTGCGTATGGCGGATTGATCGGGCATGATGATAGATCTGGCAAAGTGGTGGAGTGGGAAAAAATCAGTGATTTCTACCTTCAAGTTTATCCCCCCGGCAAACGATGGGCGAGGGAGGAGATTTATTTAGATTGCCAACATCGGCGGAATCAATAGGACTAAATTGAGCGGAAAAAAGGGCCAAGCGGTCCATGAATGTTACAAATTGCCGGAAGGATTAGTGGTGAAGATGCTTGCTTGACGCTGGAGGATGTCGAGTAGCTGGGGGGCTTGCAGCGGCGAGTCAAACACGTAGACCGCCCCCGCTTGATACAGCCAGAGGGATAGCAATGGAGATGCATGGGGGGGGATTTCCACCACCCAAGAAAGCGGTGGCGTGGCATTGACCAGCGATGTGATAAATGTCTGGGTGGCGGGTTGGTCAAGAAGATCGGCTGAAATGACCAAAAACGCCGTTTTGCCGGTGTGGGAACCAAAGTTGGGTGTGTCGTCGGGAGCGACGGGACAGAGTTCCCAGGTGGCTTCGGCGCCCGCATGGCGAAGCGCGAGGAGCCAGCGATCTTCCCGCTCCCAACAAAGACAGCGGGGCCGTTGATCACGAATCCCGGGAAGGGGGGGAAATAAAGATGAAGCCGAGGGACCGGGGGAGGATAAAAAATTCATTGTTTTTTGGCAACTATCAAATTATTTAACAAGAACCGGGAATGCGTGGCGAATATGGAAGGGGGGGATACGCTAAAATTGTAGCAACCCGTCCTTTATTGCAGTTAAACCCAACGGATAAATAGGAGGGAGAAACGGATATTCAATTGTCTGGATTTCGTTTAAAATAGATAATTTGGGCCCTGGCCAATCCCGTGGGACATGAATTTGTCCCGGCCAAATGCGGCGTCACCGTTTACGTTTTTGCGGAGTTTATCCGTTCGTTTCATGGCCACTCCCCCGACATCTACCGCAAAATTAGAACCTACGGCGACGACTTCCGCGGATCCGTCCAGAGTGGCAAACAGTGACGCAACCGAGCGCCTGCTGCCATTGCACAATCCGGCCCTGGCGGCGCTGTTGGCCTGGTTGATCCCGGGGGCGGGGCATTTTTATCAGCGCCGCTGGTTAAAAGGGTCGCTGTACAGCTTTTGCATCTTGGGGACGTTTTTATACGGGATCATGCTGCCGGGAACCAGCCGCGTGGTGTACGCCTCTTTTCGACCGGGGGACATTCGCCTGGCGTATGTGGGCCAGGTGGGAATGGGCCTGCCGACATTGCCAGCACTGGTGCAGTATGTGAGGGTCCAAAATAAGCTCGCTCCGTGGTGGGGGGGCTTTATGGCTCCGCCGGTCTTGGTCGGCCAAGAGGTCCCGGTGGAATGGGCCCAAGAGATGATGGCGCTCGGCCCGGAACAAGGGGACTTTCGCCCGGGAGATTTTGTTCCCAGCTTTTCGGGGCAGACGATGGTCTTTCGGGGGATCTATCGTGGGCGGGAATACACCGCCGACCCCGCGCTCAATGACTACGCCACCAATCAACTTAGCGTCTGGTCGGGCAAGTACGATTATCACTACGACCTGGGATGGTGCTTTACCGCCGTGGCGGGGTTGATGAATTTTTTGGTGGTGCTGGACGCCTATTTTGGTCCGGCCATCGGCTGGAACTGGATCTTGCGCAAAGCGACCTGGAATCCCCTGACCCAGGTCATGAAGTACGAACCACTGCCTGTTCCTGCGCCGGTCGAGAAAAAATCTCCGTCCGAGTCAAAAGTTTAGCCTCGTGTCCAAGCGAACGATTTGAGTTGGGCGAATCAGCCGCTGGGCACTAGCCCACGGTTGAATTGGCAAAAACCGTGGGCTATCGCCCCGCGGCTGATCCGCCAACCCCAATGCTGGCGGAGAACCAGGTTGATTCGCTTTCTAGTTAAACGTAGCGCGGCTAACTATTTGTGAAGGCACCCAGTATTCATGGGTTATTACCGCATGATGCAACCGCGTTGCGGTAGGAATTGATGGCTTGCGAAATTCCCAGGGTAGCCGCTGCGCGGCAACCCTGGGCTGAGTTCCGCAACCGCTTTGCGGTAGATTCATCAGGCCAAAGGGCTACTTTGCTGGGGTATTTTCGGTCCGCGCGGGAGTCTGCCCCCCGACCACTCGCAATTCATAAGTAAACGCCCCCAACAGCGTTCCTCGCGGCACGCTATGGCTACCTGATCCAAAAAACGTGGCTCTCCCCGACCGGATATTGTGCGGTCATTTTGAGAATGGTATGATTCGAATTGTGAAGATTGCGGCATAGCACGGTCTCCAGTGCGGTATAGCATGGTAAAAACTCCGAGCGATCCGTCGCAACTCTTTACTCAGTATCACATATTTGTTTTTACCGATCCATACTTGGCCGCAATTCAATCGTGTGCTATATCGCGATTTTGCGGTCGAATATAAGTTCGCCGACTGATGTTGACTGACGCTCTACACGAATGAACTGAACTTGCAACGTAAACGCGTAATCTACATCGATGTTGACGACACGTTGATCCGAACGTTTGGAACGAAACAAATACCAATGACGTCCTGTGTGGAATATGTCCGTAGAATGCATGCCGACGGTCATCAACTGTACTGCTGGAGTCGCGGTGGCGCGGAGTATTCTCGTGGCGTTGCTGATTCTCTTGGCATAGCGGACTGCTTTTTGGGGTTCCTTCCCAAACCCGATGTTGTGTTGGACGATCGCGGTGCAGACCTGTTAGACTACTGCGAGTTTATCCTGCCATCGAATGCATCGAATCACTGACATTTGGCTTCGGGAACGGTATGATCGGCGTGGTTCGATTGACTGTATGGCACGACTAATCGACTGGGGAAGCGGCGAACCAAGCGATGCACCCCAGTCGCGGAACTTAGCGTTTTTACAATGGAAGATCTTTCGCCGCGACGGGGTGATCGCGGTCGTTCGGCGGCAGAATTCTAGACGTGGAGTACCTGGCACATGATCTCGAGAATCACCATGTTCGTGGGTGTCGCGCTGCTCGCCGGCCTCTTCATCGGCTGGGGCGTCGCGCAGTCACAACCTTCGAAGGGGGATAGCCCCGCCAAATACAAGATGACCACAGAAGTCCCCCCGGGGATCGCGAGCCCGAATGAGGTCGAGACCCGCTTGGGGAGGCTGAAGTTCTTCGACGGCGTCCCGGACCAAGCGAGCACCGAGAAGGTGTACGACAACCTCGACTTCCAACGCGCCGTGCAGGCCTACCTGCTCGGACTGCCGGTGGTGAACCAGGTCGGCAACCGGGACAACATCCTCACGGTGGGGCCCGCGAACACGACCGTGCCGATCTGGAATGATCTGGTGGACTCCCGCACGGTGGAGTTGACCGCCAACAACAACACCCCGTACACCTGGTTCTGGCTCGACCTGCGGAAGGGTCCACTCGTCATCGAAGCGCCGCCCAAGGTGCTGGGGTTAGTCAACGACATCTGGTACCACTGGAACGGCGACATCGGCATCACCGGGCCGGACAAGGGCGCGGGCGGCAAGTACCTGCTGTTACCGCCCGGCCACAAGGGGGCCGTGCCCGAGGGCTACTTCGTCATCCGCCCGGGGTCGTTGAGCGTCTGGGTCGCGTGGCGAAGTTTCGTCGTCGACGGCGACCCGAAGCCCGGCGTCGATGCGGTGAAGAAGTTCACCAAGATCTATCCGCTCGCCCAGGCGGCAAACCCGCCGGAATTGAAGTTCGTGAACATGTCCGGCAAGCCGTTCAACATGGTCGCCCCGGCCGACTACCGGTTCTGGGAGTTGCTGAACAAGGTCGTGCAGGACGAACCGACGGACGCGATCGACGCGACCACCCTCGGGATGTGGGCCTCCGTCGGAATCCGGAAAGGGCAACCGTTCGCCCCCGACCCGCGGATGAAAAAGATCTTGACCGAGGCCGCCGCGGTCGGCGACGCCACGGGCCGGGCCCTCGGCTACCGGACACGCGAGAAGAGTGCCTTCTTCTTCGACGACCGGCAGTGGAAGAGGCCGTTCATCGGCGGGTACAAGTTCGAGTGGCAATCGGGCGTGCCGAACCTGGACGGGGCGGCCATGTACTTCTTCATGGCCACCGGCGTCACCCCGGCGATGGACACCCAGATCGTCGGCGAGGGCTCCACCTACCCGTGGACGGCGGTGGACGCCAAGAATCAGCCCCTCGACGGCGGGAAGAACTACAAGCTCCGCTTGCCGCCGAACGTCCCGGTCAAGACCTTCTGGTCCGTCATCGTCTACGACACCCAGACGCGGTCGATGCTGCAAACCGACCAGCAGTTCCCCAGCGTGAGCAGCCAGAACAAAAAGGTGCAGGTCAACGAGGACGGTTCGGTGGACGTGTTCTTCGGCCCCAAGGCGCCAAAGGGCAAGGAGAGCAACTGGGTCCAAACCATCCCCGGAAAGAGTTGGTGCACCATCCTGCGCCTGTACGGGCCGCTGGAGCCGTGGTTCAATAAGTCCTGGAAGCCAGGGGACATCGAAGTGGTGGAGTAGGTTTCGCATGGTGGAACCTCGCCACGACAGACGGGCCGAACCATGCGTTGCAGCTGACCCCGCCCTCAAAGCCGGGCGGGGCAGCTGAACGCGATCGTTACGGCTCCCGCACTTTTCCCCGCTTCCACGCGAACCCGACTCGTTCCACACGGTTATCCGCCCTGTCCTTAAGTGTCACGGTGTGCAAATATCGCAAGTAAAAGGCGCGTCAGCTGAATTCTGACGAAAACCAATTCTTTTCCACCAGTTTTAATTCCTCC
>JANRLT010000012.1 GCA_033762255.1 Pirellulales bacterium
GGGCCGCGGTTATTGCGATTGTTGGAGCAGCCAACAGTTTTAACCCGCAATCCCGTCAAAGCCCGCCAAAGTTTGGGCGATTTGGCCGGGAACTGCCAGGGATGGGATTTACTAAAAGAGCCCGCGCCGGTCGCTGCCTTGGATGGGGCGGATGTGGTGTTTCATTTGGCCGGGGAGTCTGTGGCTGGCGGTCGCTGGACATCCGCCCGCAAGCAAGCAATCCGCGATACGCGGGTCACCGGCACAAACAATTTGGTTGCCGGTTTGGCAAAATGTGCGCAAAAGCCACGTGTGCTGGTCTCGGCCTCGGCGGTGGGATATTACGGGGATCGGGGGGATGAGATTCTTAACGAACAGTCCCCGCCGGCCAGTGATTATCTGGCTGAGGTTTGCCTTGCCTGGGAAGAAGCCGCTTTGCAGGCGGAAAAACTTGGTATTCGGGTGGTGACGGCCCGCATCGGCATTGTCCTGGGTAAAAATGGCGGCGCGCTCGCGCAAATGCTTCCCCCCTTTCGCTGGGGAGTGGGAGGACCGCTGGGTAATGGAAAAATGTGGATGCCCTGGGTCCATATCGATGATTTGGCCGGACTGCTTTTGCACGCGGCGGAGCACGAGGGGATTTCCGGAGCGATGAACGCGGTCGCGCCAAATGCCGTGCGTAACGCGGAATTCACCAAAGCCCTAGCCGCCGCCCTCCATCGTCCCGCGTTTTTACCAATTCCCTATTTTGGCCTGCGGGTACTTTTTGGCGAATTTGCCAAGATATTGTTTGCCTCACAGCATGTAGTGCCGCAAGTGGCCAATCAAACGGGTTACGAGTTTTTGTATCCCACTATCGAGTCGGCCCTGGCCGAAGTGATTTTGGGCAAATCAGCCCCCTCCCGACGTCCGGTCCCGTCGCATTCGGCCTAGTTAAATCAGGGTGGAGCTTGCGGTTAATTATATAGGTAATGACGCATTAAAACCGCCTCCGATTATCCAAACCGCTATGCCCCGCACGCATACATTTATTCGCACCCAATTGATCCGCCGCCCGCTGGAAGAGGTGTTTGCCTTTTTTAGCGATGCGGCAAATTTAGAGGTGATCACCCCTCCCTTTTTGCATTTCAAAATACTCTCTCCGCAACCGATTCCCATGCATCCCGGGGCGGTGATTGATTATCAACTGCGGCTGTACGGCGTGACCTTTCGCTGGCGGACCATCATCGAAAGTTATGACCCACCGCGTCGTTTTAGCGATACTCAGGCCCGTGGTCCGTACAAGCTCTGGCATCACACGCATGAATTTTACGAAGTCCCCGAAGGGGTGCTGATGATCGACCGCGTCCGGTATCAAATGCCCTATTGGCTGTTGGGAAACCTGGCCCACGGACTGTTCGTCAAGTCGACCCTGGAGCGGATTTTTGATTATCGCTATGAGCAAATCGCGCGGCTATTGCCGGATGAGTTGCCCGAAAAGGTATTGCAAACGGCTTAGGTCGATGGCATCTCTTTGTGGATTGCGGGAATGAGTTTGCTTCTTATGTAAAGTCCGAAGCCTATTTCATTTATGGTCCTTCAGCCTGATCCGGGGGGGCAAATTGGTCAATCGCCCGGTCGAGCTCTGCCTGCAGAGACTGCATGTCGGCATCGATCCGCTCATCACGGCGATTGTTGAACAGCAGGGCCAAATCCCAATTCTGGCTTTGCCGGACCACGGCGGTGGTGCCAGGTAAGGAACCGAAAAAAATCCAATCCTGGGGATCATCCGCGGGTTGGCGGCGCTGGCCAGAAATCCAATAGTTGCTGAACACCGCGCATAAGGCCGGCGCGGACGCCGATAATCCCCCGTGCGCGTCAAAAAGTTCCATTGTCAGCCCATCCGCCGCGGGGGGATATTCCACTTCCCGGGGTGGCCGTCTTTGTGGATCGCTGCGGGATAAAGCCACAGAACTGATCCGGTGCGGGGTTAACAGATATTTTTCCAGGGCTTGCCAATATGTTCCCCCTGTCGCTGCCTCTATCACGCGTCCCAAGAGGCAATATCCAAAGTTGGAATACGCCGTCCGCTCTCCCGGAGTAAATTGCAAGGGCTGTCCCAGCATGTATCGCACAACCTCACGCGGCGTAGGTTCATCAGTAAGTTTTAGTTCGCGGCGGATTTTTTCCCCGGCAAACATGGGATCTTCCGTCTGATCCCGGTCCCAACCCCCCGTGTGCCGTATGAGCATGTCGAGTGTGATTTGTTCCCAGCGTTTGTCCGCGGGTGCAATCCCAGCCAAATCCGGCGGCAGCTTGGCCATGACCAGATCTCGGGGGGACAGGACTTTGACGGCAAATAATTCTGTCAACAGGGCATGGGTGAGGGGCTTTGTGATACTGGCAATCCGAAACAAGTCGTCCCCCGCGACTGGTATTTTACCCGCCTGATCGCGAGTGCCGCATCCGAACGTATGCAACAGTTTTCCGTGTCGGCTGACGGCCAACGTTGCCGCAGACGCGTTGACCCGCTGTTGAAAGTCCTTTGCGACCTGTTCCAGGCCTTGATAATGATTAGGCAAAGCGTCATTTAGCCTGGTGGGCAGTTCGCCAGGCACGCCCGCCGTCACCTGGGCAGTAATCCCCTTGCCAGAAAGAAAAACCCCGGCCACCAAACCACTTCCTTGGCCTAGAAATTTGCGGCGGGAAAAGCGAAAAATATTGCTCATAGAGTAATTAAGGCCGCCAATCGAAATGTGTCGCTGGTCAGACCGTCGCTCAGGTTGCGGCAGCGGGCGGTTTATCTGGGAAAGGCACTGGCAAAGTGGGATCGGCGGTAGCTAAAACGTCTTTACGCCATTGGCAGATATGTTCGACCAGCGCGGGAAAAAACTGGCTAAAATCTTCCGTCAAGGCGGCATCAAGGGCTTCCAAGTCCTTAATCGCCGGGGCCAGGTCGATTGCCCGCCCCACACGTTCGCTGATGCGCGCGCTCAGTTTGGTAAGCGCGTCCTGAATTCCCCCCAGCCATTGGTAAGAGCCGAGCCGATCCACACGAATCATTGACGACAGCACTTCGCGGGCAAAGGGAGGAAGCTCGGCCAGTCGTTCACTGGCCGCCTGATAAAATTGGCCGGTCACCTGTTCCAGCGTTTCCCCGCAGTATTTCGCCCAATTTTTGGCCAATATATGATCATAATAAATATCGACCAAAATTCCCGCAAAGCGGCTCCAGCAAGCGGGCAAGCGGGCCACGCTGAGCTGAAAGAGGGGATGTGAATCGGTAAAGTTGTCAATTTCGCGATGGCAGCGCAGCCCCAGCTTGTACAAGGGGCCTAAATCGCGGCGATCATGCCCCTTGATGACATCGGCCAGCACATTGCCCATCTGGCATTCGATCGGCGGGTCGGAAAGCAACAGGTGGGCCAGCCAATTCATGATCAAATGGATAAAATGAAATTATTGGCGCCAAAAAGCTGTTGATAGCCGATAAAGTGCTTTATTTTGACATTCTTACGCAAATTTGCCTAGGGGAGGCGTAACCGCGCGGGTTGGTTCAACTTTCCCCTTACCGGGGGGGTGGACACTCGCATGGATTCCCCCGAGAGAAAGGAATATGATAAGAACTGCCCAGCCAATGAGCATATTGCAGTGAATCAATTGGGATGTGCGTGGCTTCCCATGCCTTGTCCGCCGGGGCGGTTCCATTCCGCTAGGTACAGTCAACGCGGGCCCGTTTGCCGCAATTTTTTCAGAATAGTTTGGCAGGAGTGCGATCCATGCGACCCAAACCGCGAAACTGTTTATCCAATCAAAGTTGCTTTTTGGCCATTTTGCTGGTGCTGGGGGAAGGAATGGTCCTGGCGCAGGCTCAGCCGACCAAGGTGAGCGTGGCGGAACTGCGGGAATTATTGGATGCTGGCTGGCAGCCCAGTCTGGCCGCACTGCAACAGAGCGAAGCGACCTATGCGCGGCTCTTGCGCCAACATGCGGGCGATACCGAACTGGATTATGCCTATTTGCTGACGCTCATGCGGCAAAAAAAGTTTGACGAGGCCCTGGCCCACAGCG
This sequence comes from Pirellulales bacterium, assembly GCA_033762255.1. Lineage (NCBI taxonomy): Bacteria > Pseudomonadati > Planctomycetota > Planctomycetia > Pirellulales > Pirellulales bacterium. The sequence goes on from JANRLT010000012.1 coordinate 4,030, forward strand.
GAAAAATCATCCTGGTCGATCCGGCGCATCTGCCCACCTGGCGAGCGCGGGTGTGGTTGTTGACCCTGCAAAAAAACTATGCCGCGGCGATTGTCGCGGCCCAATCACTGGCGGATAAGCTGGTTGAAAAGCGGCAACCCCCCCTCCCCCGCGAGCAGGCCCGCGGTTATTGCCAATTCTTGGGGAGGGTGTACGGTTATTTGCGGGGGCCGGCGGCCAAGGATGTCAACGCGGACAAACTGCGCGAGGCTGAAATCAAGCTCACGGGGCGGCTAGGCGCGACGGGGAGCAACTGGTTTAACGAAGGTGTCAAGGAAATCACCGTAAAATTTGCCGCCAGCGACGAAGAGTTGAAAATTACCAAAGCGGAAACGATCGTCGCCGAAAACCAGCGGAAGGAACAGCAAAAAGTCATATTAGCCGAACAAAAAGTGAATGCCGCCGCTGAACAACAACAGCGCGAGGCCGAACTTTCCCAGTTGCAAGCGGAAGCCAACGCTAAGTTGGACCAGATCGACCAACAACTTTCTCCGGCTCAGCGTCAACTGGCCGCCGCCCAGGCAAACTATAACGCCGTTCAAGTGCAGCTAATCGATATTGATGGCTCGCTAAGTTATTGGTCCGTGGCGGCGGCCAATGCCTTGACCCCCTTTGAATACGATCAGGCGATTTACCAGATTCGCCTGTTGGAAAATCAGCGTCGCGGCGTGCTGGCCACCCTGGCGCCGCTGCAAGCGCAACTGAATAGCGCGCTTGCGCAGGTCAATCAACTGCAGGCGCAGCGCGACGCGGTGGTCAACCAATACGGGTCTCAGATCAAAGCCCTGCAAAAGCGGTTGCGGGAATTGGCGGGCCAGCAAAATCGGATCGCCAACGAAGAGAAAAAGGCATTGCAGCCCAGCACCGGCAGCACGACGCAGACACTGTCGATGGCGGGAAAGGTGTACGGCTTTTTGACGTATGAGGAATTCCCGTTCGAGGAAGAACGCCAGCGCCTGGTGGGGCAGTAGGATTGAATAACCCCGGTAGGGGAATTCGCCAGAAAGTAGCGGAATTCGCCAGAATTCCGAAGGCGTGGTAGGGTAGCGGAATTCACCAGAATTCCGCAGCCTTCTCGGAACTTTTTGCAAGTTCCGCTACGTGCTGCAGTGGAATTCGCCAGAATTCCAGTGGGGTGCGGTAGGGACAATAATCCCTTGCTGACGCTGCGGGCTGAGTCACTGGCCCCCTGCTCTACGTCCCACTCATATAACCCACATTCCGCCGATACCATCGGCGGCTTTGTTGTGTTCGCACATGTCCCTTGCTGACGCTGCGGGCATTAGGAACTTTTGCAAGTTCCACTACGTTTACTTTGACGGAGCCGGAAACACCACCAGTGGCTCGTTCCGTTCGGGGTCGTATACGCGTAACAGGCCGTCCTGCCCGCCAATCGCGACCCGTTTGCCATCGGCCGAAACCGCGACGGCATACACAAAGTCCCCCCCTCCACCGTATTGCCGCTCGTTGCCGCCGCTGTCGACATTCGTTAGTCGCAAGTTGCCATCCCCACAAGCCACCATTGCCCGCATGGTGTCGGCGACAAATGCCAGCCCGGTGATTTCCTTATTAAAGCCCTGGATGGTGCGCAGTTGCTCGCCTGACTTAAGGTCCCAAACCTTGATGGCGTTATCCGCGCTGCCGCTCACCAGCGTCCGGCCATCCAACCGCCAGGCAACCCCCAGCACATGATGGGTGTGGCCCTCGAACGCTTTTTGGATCTTGCCGTCGGCCACGGCAAACACCTTGACAAAGCGGTCCGCCCCCCCGGTGGCCAGCAGTTGTCCATCGGGTGAAAACCGCGCGGCATAGATAGTGTCGCTATGCGGATCGGTAAGTTGCCGCACTAACGAGCCATCCACGGGATTCCATAGTTTAATTTCGCCGCTGCGCGAGGGTTCTCCTCCGCCGGACACCAGCAAATTTCCATCCGGGCTAAACTCCAGGGTCAACACACGATCCGCCAGAGTCGCGGGATCATCCGGTTTGCCAATCGTCCGTTCCAATTGCCATTTTTCCTGGGTATTCCACAAAGCCGCGGATTTTTCGCCCGTTAGCGCCAATACACCATTCTCAATTGTTTGCAGCTTGATCACCGGTGATGGCGTGGTCAGCAACACGCCCAACGATTCGCCAGTTTGGGGATTCCAGGCTTGCAATAATCCGTCATCGCCCGTGGTGTAGAGGCTGCCTGTAGAGTTGAAAGCCACGGCGCGAAAGGGTCGATCGGTCTTGCCGGCGGCCTCTTTGCCGGTGTTAAAGGCGGCCTCACTGGCGGTGGCGGCGGCTTCGGCGGTGGTGACGGCCTGCTTGGCTGTTTCCACCTCGGCGGCGGCCTTGGCGGCGGATTGCTCGGCGGCGACGATTCCCCGCTCCGCCGAGGCAAACGCCAGTTCCGCGCTTTTAAGTTGCTCTGTCGGTTGTCGCAGGGCGTTGATCCGTTCTTTCACCCGGTTTTGGGCTTGTTTGACCTGCTCGTCGGCTTGTTGCAGTTTTTGTTTGGCTTGGTTAACTTTTTCCTTGAGTTCGTTGTTATCAGGCGCGGCGGCGGACTCTTTTTCCGCGGCGGCCAGTGCTTCTGGCAAGGGCTTTTGTGCTTCGAGCGCGGCGGCCAGTTCGGCGTCAGCCTTGGCTTTTTCCTCCGTGGGTTGTTTGATCGCTTCCTTCTTTTCCGTTAGTGTTTTCTCGGAAGCGGTTTTTAGCTCTTTGGCTTTGGGGACGGCGTCAGCCTCTTTTTTGGCCAGTTCCTCCGCCCCTTGCAGGTCGCGTTTTTGGTCCTCGATTCGTTTTTTTGCCAAGTTCCAGTCCCGTTCCAGCTTGGCCACGATGAATCGTTGGCGCGAATCCCCCTTAAGTTCCGGAAGTTGCCGCCCGTCGGAGACTTGCCATTGTTTGACAATGTTATTTTCCCCGGCGGAGGCCACGAATTTACCATCCGCGCTCACCGCCACGCCGGTCGCCGGCCCCCCCTGGTTCCATTCAAGTTTTTGATTTTTATCGTCTAAACTCCAGACCCGCACGCTTCCCGAGCCATCCGCCGAAATAAACACGCGGCTAGCCGGGTGTGCGTCCAGTAAAAGGACCGACTGCCCATGATTGCGAAATTCGTGCTCTGGCTTTTGCGGTTCGGCGGGTGGGGGCAACACCGGCGCTTTCCACATGCGAATGACATTATCCCCTTCGGCGGTGAGCAGCTCGTTCCCCTGATTGATGACGCCCAGGGCATGGATCGGGGCGGGGGTTTCGAGTTTACCGACGGCAGCTCCATCCGCCACATTCCAGGCGCATAATTGCTTATCCGCACCGACGGTGTAGAGCTTGGTTCCATCGGGAGAAAACCGCACGCCGGTCACGGCACCCTGGTGGGAAGAGAGCGTCTGTTTGAGAGCTAAAGGATTCAGTTCATAAATCAATACCTGGCCGTTTGGCAGGCCCCAGGCGGCAAATTTCCCATCGGATGTGATCGCCTGGCTGGTGGGTTGCTCGGCGAAAGGGGGAATCTCCGCCAGTTTAGCCGCGGGTTGTTTACGCCAGAGCTTGATCTCGCGAAAGGCTCCGCTGGCCAATAGTTCCCCTTGGGGATGAAATGCCAGCGATTGCACCAGATCCAAATGGGCGATATTTCCCCGGCTCCCCGCCTGGGCTGCCAGCGACGGATCGATCAACCGGGTCAATTCCCTCCCCGAGGCTGTCTGTACCAGGATGATTTCGTTCCCCCGGCCCACCGCCGAAATTCCCCCCGTGGGCGTGATAGCCGCGGCAAAAATGGGGCTGATGCTGTCGGGTAAGGGCTGCCAGTTGAGCGGGATGGCGGATTCCGCTGTCCCCACCGCTCCCTGGTCAATCCACAATTTTAAAATACCAAGTTCCTCGGGAGTCAGGTTTCGCGCGTTAACTTTGTTATCGGCCGGGGGCATGACCGGCTCGTCCTGATGCGCGGCTAATTTGAACAGCAGGCTGGCACCGCTATTTTTAGCCACGATTGCCGGGCCGCTGTCCCCCCCTTTGAGCATGGCGGCGGGAGATTCCAGGATCAGGCTGGCTTCGGCATTGGAGCCGCTATGGCAGGCCAGGCAGTTCTGTCGCAAAATTTTAGCCACTTCGGCATATTCCACAGGCTTGTCGCGTTGGACAGCGGCAACGTCAATTGCGGCGGTTGCTGGTTGGGGGATTGTCAGGATACTGCATGCCAACAATGTACACGCGGTCGCCAAAGCCTTGATTAACAAAGTTTGAGTTGGAGTGGCTGCCATAGTAGTGGTCGCTATAAAAATGAGTCGTAAGCCAAAGTTAATAACAAGGAAGCCAGGGGGTATTAGGGGGGCAAAATTTTTACGGTGATCATCTGCTCCCCTTTCAGTTCCACGCCGTTCCAATTGAGCCGCATGAGGACCGGGAATTGGTGCTCTGCCGGTGGGGGGGCGTCCAGTGCTTCCAGGATCAGCTTTCCTTCATTTTGATCGCGGGGGATCACGACCTCCGCGTTCTTAAGTCCTTTTTTGTCAGCGTTTTCAATGCGAAAACGAATTTCCTCGTTAAACCCATAGAACCGCTCGGTTTTGATGGGAAGTTCCACCTTTTCCTTGGGTTTGAGCTCGATGGTGGTTTTTTCCAGCGTCCACTTAAAGGGATATTCGGCGATTTTGACCGTGACCGGTTGGCTATAGAGCACCACGGGCAAATTGCGGGGCTTGGCGGCATTGATTAATTGATCCGCCTGCGAGACTGTTGTATTTTTGGCGTTCTCAATGATGGCCCGCCGCTGCTGGGTCTCGGTCACGGCTTTTTCCGCGTCCGCCTTGGCTGCCTCCATCGCAGGCTTTTTGGCTAATTCGTCCTGATGGGCTTTTTCGGCGGTTTGTTTAGTTGTGGTGGCCTGCGTGAGTGCGGTTTCAGCCTCGGTCTTGGCCTTGGCAGCGTTTTCCTGATTTCCCTTAAGGCCGGCATCATCCGGCTTTTCACTGGCGGCCTTGGTCGCGGCCTCCAGCGCGGCATTGGCGGCGTTGAGTTTTTCCTGTGCCTGTTGCACGGCTTGATTGGCGTTATTGAGCGCGTCGCCGGTTTGGCGGATCATATTTTCAAGATTTTGCAGCGCCTGGTCGGCGGCGGGTTTGGCCTGCTGGGCCTGCTGAAATTTTTCATCCGCGACCTTAAACTCTTCCAATACAGCGGCTTTCCGTTTTTCGGCGGCTTCGGCTCCCGCGGGATTGCGGCGATAATCCTTCAGATTTGTGCCCAGTTGCAGGGCAAAAGTGTAAGTCCCCGGAACGGCGTTCTCGCGCACTTCCAGAAGGACTTTGCCTTCATTGCTGTCGCCGCCGATGTCCACGTCATTCATGCGGATGCCTTTTGGCAACCCGCCCACATGCACTTTGACCCCTTCCTTGAACTCGCCCCGGCGGTTGAGCTTGATGGGTATTTCCATCCGGCCAGCGCGACTGGTTTCCACCAGCGCGCCCGGACCCACATCCGCCAATAAGGGTTGGCTTTCGCCGGGATTCACCGAGAGGACCAGATCGCCGGTCAAACGGCCCCGGCTACGGATTTGACTGCGATCCTGGGTGCCCCAGACCAAGGAGCCAACCGCAGCCGGATGTTCCACGGGTTTGTCGCCGATTTGTGCGCGACCAACAATCTTGATTGGTCCAGTCCAGGGTTGCACATCGTCGGCGGATTTAAGGACCAGGTTGGCGACCTGGCAGTTTCCTCCCACGACAATTTCCGGGCAGGTGACACCGGCGGGTAGTCCCTCGGCACTGATCCGAATATCCCCATAAAAGTCATCTTGCCGCAGCACATACAGGCGGATACCCTGGGTGCAGCCCTTGCCTAACACCGGCGACCAAAGCGTCACCTGATTGGCGTTTTGCTGATTACGGGGGGGTTCGGCCACGGCCAGCAAGCGAAAGTCGGGCGTGGCGGGCCGGACGATCAGGCGGTACTGCAACTGCGGATTGCCGCGCGATTGATAATACAAGTCCCGCACCAGGATGCGATACGCGCCGGTCTCGGGCACGGTCAGCTTATACACGGTATCGCTGGACGAAAAATCAAAGTTGATCAATTCGCGGATTTCAGGTTCCAATTTGCGGGGATCATCCAAATCGACCAAATCCTGGACACTTTCTTGGCCTTGTTCATTTTTTGTGACCCGTTGCACCAGCAAATAGGGATCGGTCGATTGGCCCAGCCGCTCTGAAATCACCTCAATCCACCAGGTTTCTCCCTTGTTGGCGTTAAAGGTAAAGTAATCTTGATCACCCCGGGCCTGAAATTGCCCCGCAATTTCGCCGGGCACGGCGATCGTCTGCGCGGTGGCGGCATCGTTGTTGGGTTCGGTCTCGAGGGAAACGGGGACTTGGGCGAAAAAGATTTGCACGCCGTTGGCCTGTCCATTGGCCAGGTTGGCGCGGTAGAGATGGCTGTCCAACCCGGCGTCCTGCGGTTCGAGTAAGAGTTCTTGATGAGCGGTGGAAGGGGCCGGCGCGGGGGGGAGCGTGATTTCTTGCTCAATCTGATCAAGGATCGCGCCATCGATCGCTTTGACCGCGCTTTTGGTTCCTCCGGCCAAATTTCGGCCGTACAGAGTGTATTTGGCCGTGCTCCCCGCCAATCCGCTATTAGGCACGATAAATTCCACCCGCGGCGCGGTGCTGACATTGAGGCGATAAACGTGATTTTCGCCCCCGCGAAACAAAAAGTCATATAGTTCCAGGGTGTAAACGCCATCGGCGGGAGCCGTAAAGTCTAGCAGCGGATCGCGGCGCAAAGCGTCATTGGAACGGGCGACTTCGGTACCGGCCTCATTCGTCAGGGCCAAGGTGGCATCCAGGGCCGAATCCGCCCGATAGGCCAAGCATTCAATGAGTACCCGTTGTCCCGCGGCTAGCTTGAACTTAAAAAAGTCGGACCGCTCTTGTTCGACCTTGCCATTGATGATGGTATTGAGCGGAATTTCCTGGGCTTGGTCCCGCTTATCGTTGGGTTCCACTTCGGCCGCCTCGGGATGCGTCTCAACCACGAATGTCCGCGGGTTAGACAGGCCAAATACCCCTTTGGCCCGCACTTCATGATATCCACGGGGAACATCCGGGGCGATTTTTACCACAAACTGTTTTTCCACGGGGGCGGGGGGCTTGTCCAAATAAGGAGAAGCCATTTTTTGCGTCGCGGTTATCCCCGGATGGCTAAAATGCAATTCATGGACGTCATCCAGATCCACTCCCGCGATGAGCACCTCAAACTCGCTCCCGGCCTTGCCGCCAAAGGGGGCGAGTGACGTCAATTGCGTGGTAAAGTACTGCCCCCAAAGCTGCATCGGGCATGTGAGCGCAAAAAACATTAACCAACCTAGGCTCAACGCGGCCCGTGGAGGATAAAAGCGCGGGGCTCGGGGTGCAAATTGTAAAATATTGGGCATTGTTAAATACAGGCGCAGCAGTTGGGCAAGTCGGATCATCGCGTTACCTCCTGTCGTTCAGGGTCGGGCGGATGGAACGAGTGGGGCAATGTCGTGGCGGGAGCCGCGAGTACGTAACGCGGCTGGTAAATATGGCAGAGTCGCCGGGAATACGGCAGTTGTGCACCACCGTATTCCACTAGGCTCACATTCCCGGCGAAGGGAAGGATTAGTGATTGAACAAAAACTCTTTGGTGTTAAGCACCACCCAGATCAAATCCTCGAAAGCGATCTTGTCGTTTTTGATTTTTTCCAAATGTGCTTTGGCAATGGAGAGTTCTTGCGAATTCGGTTTGCGGGCCAGGGCGGCTAAATACAGCTGATCCAGCTTTTGTTCAGGGGAAAGTGTTTTATCTTCAGCAAGTTTATTGGCCCGGCCGTTTGCATTGCTCAGTTTGGCCTGGATTTCCCCGGAATTTAGCAAGTGCAGGCTTTGTGCCAGATTGGCGTCGTTGGTCCGTTCGCACTCGCAGGCACTAGCGCCGTCGGGCTTGCCAAAGACCTGCAAAAAGTATGAATTCACCCCGGTATCCGGTAATTGCGTCGCGCGGATTCCCTCGGGCAAACCGCCAAATTTCGTAGGAGAAGCCGTGACAGTGTCGATGGAATCCAGCAGCACCTCGGCATTCAGCCGCTTGGGATAGTACCGGGCAAAGCTTTGCTTGTCAGCGCCGTTCCATTCGTTAGGCTCGGAGCTGAGTTGGTAGGTATTCGACAGGCAAATCGTCCGAATCAGATCCTTGAGGTTGAAGCCGCTTTTAATAAAGTGCTGCGCGAGCGCCTCGAGCAATTCGGGATTGCTGGGAGGATTGGTCACCCGCATGTCATCCTCGGGATCGACCAAACCGCGGCTAAAAAAGTGCTTCCAATAGCGATTGACCAGCGCCGGGGCAAAGAACTTGTTGTCCGGCGCGGCCATCCAATCGACAAGGGCGTGGCGCGGGTCCTGTTCAACGGTCAGGTCCATCGGGGCCGCGTCCAGTCCCGCGGGCTTGACCGCCGCGCCGGTCTTGGTGTTGGTTGATTGCGCCAGTCCGCGCTGGTGAAATATCTTATCTTCCCCTTGAACCGCCCCGGGCTTGCGTCCCACCCGGCTAAAAAACGCGTTCAAACTAAAGTAGTCCTGTTGGCTCCACTTTTCAAAGGGATGATGGTGGCAATGGGCGCATTGAATGCGCATGCCTAAGAACAGTTGCGCTGTGTCTTCTTGTTGTTGAATCGAGTCCTTGACCTCGCGGTACCATACCACCGGGGGATGATCGGTCGCATCGCCGCTGGCGGCGATGATCTCTCGCACGAACTGATCATAGGGCTTGTTCTCGTTCAGGCTTTGGCGAATCCAGGCATAAAACAGGTATGTCCCCCGTGTCTGCGATTCTTGCCGCTTCTTGTTGCGCAGGACCGCGCTCCATTTATTGGCAAAGAAATCCGCGTAGTCGCTGCTGGCCAACAGACGGTCAACCAGCTTCTCGCGCTTGGCCGGGTCGGCATCGGCGATAAAAGCCTCGGTTTCGGCAATGCTGGGTAAGCGGCCCGTGATATCGATCGAGACTCGGCGGATAAACGTGTTATCGTCGCAAATCTTGGACGGCGGAATGCCTAGTTGCTTCCACTGCGCGGCAACCAAATCGTCAATGAAATTCTTACTGGGGGGTAAATTCTCAACCGGTGCGCCCAGCGGAATCATCGCCCGAAACACCGCCACTTGTCCCTGAAAGCGGGCCATGATCGCCACCGCGCCGGTCAGATCGTTCGTTTTTACCAGCCCCAACGGTGTGCAACTGGCCATTTCGGGATCGTTGGCGTCAAACTGCGCCAGATTTGTCACGTCCTTGGTCGTGCCATCGGTGTAGTGGGCCGTTACGGTGATTTGCTGTTCGGCCTGGGGGCCAAGAGTACGGCTGGCGGGCGTGACTTGAATTTTTGCCACGGTGGGATCCTCAGGCTTGCCATATGGCATTCCCTGGTCGATCCAACGCTTGAGTACGCGATATCCGGGGCTACCCTGTTCGATGCGCGCTCCCCCGCCATGCGGCGCTGCGCCAATCGCCTTTAGTAGTAACAGGCTCCGCTCGGGCGCGGCGGGAAAGATTCGCCGCCCACGCGCTTCCTTAACCAAATGCTCAAAATCTTCGCGTGGTTCAAAGCCCAGCAAAGAGAGTTTAAAGCCGTTTTGGCCGCTGGCCTTGCCATGACAGCCGCCGCTGTTGCAAGAATACTTGGTAAAAACTGGAACAACCTCGTTGGCAAAGTTGACCGGCACATCCTGAACCAAGTTTTTAACTTCTACCCGCGTGGTGGCTGTTTTGCCACTGGCGTGCTGGATTTTGATCGTGGCTTGACCTTCTTTGGCCGGCATGACCAACCCCGTGGAGTCGATTGTGACCACATCGGCCGGCTCGGCTGAATAAGCCACCTGACGACTAAAGTCGCGAAGTTGGCCGGAGCTATAATGCCCCGTCACCACTAGTTGCTGCCGCGAATCCCGCCCCGCCAGGGTAAAAGAGTCCGCGCTAGGCAGGCCAAATTCCACCGTGATTTGTTGTAATTCGCCGGGATCCCCTAGTCCCGGCGCGGTCCGCACAGGGGGGACTGGATCTTCCGCCCTCAGTAGGTCGGTATCATGAACGGCAAATGACATTGCTATTGCCAAAAATAGCAAACCGCTTGGCAACATCCTGAATCCTGAAAGCATGGTCATTCCTCCCACGTATCAGTTAGAACACGAATCAATCTGTTTTTTACGGATATAACCCCGGCGACAGTTCTGGAAAAACTCGCGCGGGACGTTATACAATCTGGTAGGCAACTATCTGGCGGGCAGACATATTCCGGCGGGTAGGAAAAATTGCACCAGGGGCTTTTCAACTTACAACAGCCAGTTGCTCAGCCATCCCGGCGACAATTTTTCCAATTCCTGCATTATTTCTGCTGCGTAACAAACTTGCAAGCAAATTTTATCTTTGCCAGCAGTTAACCAAGTCTGAAAATGACGATCCAAAAATTAATTTCCCCCTCTTTACGGCAAGGGAGACTCATCAACAGAGCGATTTTATGTTGAAATATGTCACGATAGCCAAAAAGGTTACGAAAATCAGAAGGTTACTTTTAATCTAATCGCTTATGCTGAATAGGTTTGCGGTCATTTTTTACCTGCGATTAATTCCAGCCCCTTGCATTACACTTATACGAATTGCCACCAATACACTGGGATTTTTCCTTTGTTGCTACAAAAGAGCTTGTGACTTATGGCCACGACCGCTCCTTCCCGCTTTTTTCCTCCTGCCGATTGGGCCGATCCGCAAGGTTTGGTCTTTATTGGCGGAAAGCTCACTCCCACCTGGCTTCTCGATGCGTATCGGCATGGCATTTTTCCCTGGCCGCTATTGCCGGATCACGCCGAAATGTTGTGGTGGTCCCCCGATCCGCGGGCGATCTTTGAATTTGACAGCTTTTATGTTTCCCGGCGATTGGCCCGCACGGTGCGCAGTGGCAAGTTTACCGTGACCAGCGATCAGGCCTTTGCCCAGGTGCTGCATGGTTGCGCCACCGCGCAGGACCGGACGGGAGAGACCTGGTTGACGGCGGAACTGCAAGCGGCCTACGGAGAACTGCATCAGTTGGGCCATGCGCACAGCGTGGAGGTCTGGCATGCGGGAGAACTGGCGGGGGGGACTTACGGCGTATCCGTGGGCGGGTTATTTGCCGCGGAATCGATGTTTCATTATATGACGGACGCTTCGAAGGTGGCGCTGGCGGTATTATTGCCACATCTTAGGCGGCAAGGGTATCAGTTAGTCGATATCCAGCAACTGACGAACCACACGGCTAGCCTGGGGGCCATTGAGATCCCCCGCCGGGAATACCTGCGGCGGTTGAACCAGGCGCTGCGCGTGCCAGCGCGGTTTGGGAGTCTGGGGTGAGGGGGGAGTTTGGAGTTTGGAGGATGGAGCTTGGAGGATGGAGTTTGGAGAGGCGAGAGTCGCGGGGTGCCTCAGCCCGCAGCGTTAGCAAGGGATCAGGGAACATGCGGCGAGGGACGCGAACAACAAAGCCGCCGATGGTATCGGCGGGATACTGTGGCAAAGCGAGGGTAGAAATTGGTGACTCCACACAACTTTCGCTCAACCCAGGGCGAATGGAGTCATGATACAAATTTCGGCACGTCCCTAAATCTTTAGAAACCATACCCCTGCACACATTCCTTTACCAAATGCTCAATTAACTTATCGGGCTACTTGATCCCCCCGGGCCGCGTGAATCAGTCCCCAACCGATTAAGATCAATATAACACCCGACGTCAAAAATGCCAAATCCCACAGCAAGTGGCCATCGGTCTCGGTGACGTGATGAATGTGTAACAGATGATGATCGATGATTCCTTCCACCAGATTGAATAGCCCCCAGCCGCAAAGTAAAGAGCCAACCAGCGTTGTGGTGGATAAGGGAACTTTTTTTAGCCGCACGGCCTGCCACAAGAGCGCCACGCCCAGCACGGTCATCAGCCAGGTAAACGCATGAAATAGGCCGTCCCAGAACATGTTGATTTCGATGTTGGCGATCGCCGTCTGGGGATCAACGCCAATTTTAGGATATTTGGCCGAAAGCATCTGATGCACCTGCAGTATCTGGTGAAACAGTATGCCGTCCACAAAGCCCCCCAGGCCTATGCCCAACACTATTCCGGCGGTGATCAGCGGTTGACGAAGGGGGTTACTGGTCATGATAAGCGCGGGAAAGTGGCTGTGCGGAAGCCAGGGAATGACCCCTGGGTGCTGTTAGGTGCCGCTGGCTTGGGAGGGATTTATCCGGTAGAGAGCCATAACGGTGGATCGCCAGGACGATTCCCGCCAGGACAAGAAACGGTAATAGTGTCACGAGCAGGTGGGGCCAAAAATTGTCGCCAAAGAGTTCCGCGCGCACGTGGGCTCCTGTGGCGGAATCACACAAGGGGCACGCCCCTAGATTCGCGGCATAAAGCAATAGGGTCAATGTCAGGGTGACTCGCAACATGCTTTCCTCGCGTGCAGGATTTTCGGCCTGCTTCAAGAGGGAGCAATTTACACGCCAAAAGCGAACAAAATAATAGCAAGACTCAAAAATATTGAGTCGCAGGGAGGGTTAAGCTGGAAACGAAAAGTCACGCATGGACCAAGTCTGCGCTAGCCGCTGAATGTGGTCGCGCATCACTTTACGTTGGTGAAAATAATTCCAGGCGAGTTTGATGGGGACAAAAATCAAGAAGGGAATGAGCAGACTCGACAGCAGCAAGATCGCATAGAGTTCGTAGTTGGGCCTGAGATTCTGGAATTCGGAAACTCGCAGATTCAGGTATTTCCCGCGGGCGGTCCGGACAGCATCCTCCGGCAGGTCCAAGAGGCGTCGCTCAAACTCCTTGAACTGCGTCTCCAGGGAGGCGGAGCTGGGGGCCTGCTGATTCGTGGTTGCGTGTAACAAGCCGCGCCAGTTGCCCGTGCGGCCCTGGTGTAGCCCCGCCAAGGCACCGATCAGCAAACCTAAAGGGGCAGTGATAATTGTCAAGATAGCAAAGGGAGTGCCAATACCGTTCGCGTCCCTGCTGGCCAGGACTATTAATAAGCAGATCGCCGCAGGCACGAGGATCCCTAGCGCGCAGCCACCTATAGCGCCGATAAGTGTCCATCCGATGTACCGTAGCATTTTTTTGACGAGTGCCGTGTCAAGGTTAAGGATTGGAGTTATAGGCGGATCAGCCGCTGGTCGCTAGCCCACGGTCTTTGCCGCTCTGACCGGGGGCTAGCGTCTTACGGATTCATCCGAAAACGACTGGTTGACAGAGCAGCGTAGGGCAGAACGTGTTTTGTAGATCTTAGCTAAGTTGTGTCGGATCATGATCCAGCTCACGGAACTTAGTAACACTGGAGCGACATCCAAACATTTTCAAATTGTTGATTCATGAGGTCATCGCGCCGTATCCAGTAATACAACATGCCGCAATCACCCCACATAAATCCGTTTACATCATCGGAATCAAGTTGCAGCAGGAGTAACCACTCCTCAGCGCCAGCTTCCAGGATTTTACGCCTGGGGTCTTCGTAACCTCTGGAGTTGCCGCAGTTCAAGCCGTTGGTAACTAACTGCGCCTCAAGTTGCATGTCACCTTGCACATTTGCGGAATGTCCTAATAAATGATGATTACCCATACCATCCACGGTGTGTGAAAGTTTTTCAACTTTCGAAGTTAATTCAGAATAAGCATTATAATCGGCTTCAGACAGCCCCACAGATTCAATAAACTTGTACGCGGCTCGAGAGCCGAAATGCGGCAAAGTTAGCACCGAATGGAATGTCAACTCGCATTCGGGCATGGGAAAATCTGGATTAGGTATCTCGTGCTCTGAAAGCATAAGCATTTCTGTGGTGTGGATAACCTTAAAGCCCCCTAAATCGGCAGGATCGTATCCCCAGGGTTGACTATCGAGATCGTAAAAGAATGACAATAGGCCGGAGGCAGGCAATAACTTTTGGACATCCAGAGGTGCCACATCGGCTAGATTAATTTGCAATAAAAAGTCTAGCTTTCGACCTTTGTGTGTTGGCCATTCGAATGTGATTGGCAATGAAGGCCGACCGCCAATTTTTGACGAACCTATGCGGCATGGCGAGAGGACCTTTTTGCCGCTTATGCCAATTGCGGGTAAAGCCGCATCCAATAATTGTGTTGCAGCTCTTTCTAATCCAACGTCTGTAATGAGTTTCTGGATATGAGGGCGCATGCTTAGTATTTGACACCTAAAAAAGTTTAGTCACGCTCTTCACAGGGATATTAAGCATACCGCCAACTGTAAAAGCGATGTCTTCATTCTACAGACGGAATAATCCCTGTCAAAAATCGCTTAAGGTTGGTTGCGGTGTTCAAATTGCGTTGTGGAGGGATTAGCTGCGTAGGGCGGAACGTGTTCCGCCATCCCGCGAAAGGTGGGGATGCATTTGGGTAAAAGAACCGTGTTTGCCATGTCGGAACATGATCCGACCTACGGAACCTTGGCCATACCGCAATACTACCGCGTACCAAGAGAGTTTCACCCGCTGCCCGGATGATGATTGCTTGTCGGATTCAGCTTTATCGTAATCCTGTTTCTTGCTAGTATATGCATGGAGTACGATCCTATGATTGAATTCAAGATTACCGGTGAAGAGCTTTGGGCGCGAATGGAGCGAGCCGTGGAAAGGGTCAATGAACGCCTGCGAAAAACGGTCACGATTCTGGAGCAGGCCCAAGTGCCGTATGCCGTCATTGGCGGCCATGCGGTGCGCGCGTGGGTGGCTCAAGTTGACGAGGCGGCCTTGCGCACCACGCAGGATGTGGATATCCTCGTTCGCCCGGCCGACTTGGCGGCCATGACTCACGCCATGACAGCGGCTGGGTTTTATCACCGCAACACGGCCGGCCTGGATATGTTTGTCGAACATCCGGACGCGTCAGCGCGTGACGCGGTGCACGTGTTTTTGGTCGGAAATATCGAGAAAGGGGGGGAGCCGAACCCCGATATCGAACCGGCGGCACGGGCCAACAACTTTCAGACAGTTGCCCTCGAGACCTTGGTGCGGATGAAGCTGAATGCTTTTCGTCGCAAAGACCAAGTTCACTTACAAGATATGATTTCGCTGGGGCTGATTGATTCAACCTGGCTGGATAGATATCCCGAAAACCTGCGCCAGCGATTGCAGGAACTGCTTAACGATCCGGATGGATAGCGGCGTAGGTCTGAACGTGTTTTGCCACCACGTGGTGGTAGTTTGTTATGGGTTTATGGACTTTGGCTTTTGGTTAGATTGTAGAGCGGAACGTGTTCCGCCAATCCCCTTGGGAAATGTTGTGCCGCGCAGCGGAATGATTAATCAGCCGCGCAGCGGCGGAGCCTGGGGTCGGGAGTCGTGTGCGGTGCGAGCGCGTATCTCGTGTTGGGCCATTCGCCCAGGACTCATGACCCCCTCAGGGTTTCCCGCGCCAGGGGGATGGGAATCCTTGGCGGCCATGCGATGAAAAAACGAGATGTTTTCTAGCGCCAACGATTCCCGACCCCGGGGGTGGTGAGCAAATTCGCATCAAGTCTCACAATAAAGAACAAACGCGGCTCCTGGTACGGTGACGGCCAAATTGCTCCACGGCACCGGGACGGTGCCTGCTACGTTGCTCCACGGCAGCGGGGACGGTGCCTGCCACATTGCTCCACGGCACCGGGACGGTGCCTGCTACGTTGCTCCACAGCATCGGGACGGTGCCTGCTACATTGCTCCACGGCATCGGGACGGTGCCTGCTACATAGCTCCACGGCATCGGGACGGTGCTTGCTACATTGCTCCACAGCATCGGGACGGTGCCTGCTACATTGCTCCACGGCATCGGGACGGTGCCTGCTACGTTGCTCCACGGCACCGGGGACGGTGCCTGCTACATTGCTCCACGGCACCGGGGACGGTGCCTGCTACGTTGCTCCACGGCACCGGGGACGGTGCCTGCTACGTTGCTCCACGGCACCGGGACGGTGCCTGCTACATTGCTCCACGGCACCGGGGACGGTGCCTGCTACAATACGTACTGCTGCGCGGTCTCTAATTTCGACTATTTCGGCCTGCCCCCTAAAAAAATCACGGCCACAAAGCATTGCGCTGTGTGGCCGTGTTTGCGTTTTTAAACTCGACAAGTAGTAGAGCGGAACGTGTTCCGCCAGCCATAATAGCTCCTCATTTTTGTCGGTTATGAATCGCTAGGTGGTGTCGGATCATGATCCGACCTACTTCCTTAATATGGAAACGGA
Organism: Pirellulales bacterium; assembly: GCA_033762255.1. Classification (NCBI taxonomy): domain Bacteria; kingdom Pseudomonadati; phylum Planctomycetota; class Planctomycetia; order Pirellulales; species Pirellulales bacterium. The sequence goes on from JANRLT010000012.1 coordinate 20,329, forward strand.
CTAGGACACGGCTGTGGATACGGTTGAGGGTAAGGCCGAGGATACGGCATGGGATAGGGCCGGGGGAACGGATACGGACGGGGAAAACACCCGTCACTGCCGCAGTGCCCGCCGCCATAACCACCGCCAAATCCACCCCCCCAACCTCCGCCCTGTCCATAACCTCCGCCGTAGCCGCCGCCGTATCCTCCACCCCAGCCGCTCGCCTCGGCCGAAGAACTCACGGTCAGGGCACCCATCGTTAACACCGCACACATGGTCAAAATTCGAGCAAAACGTTTCATGGCTTGAACTCCTATGGCCAGAAATTTTTTTGTATGAGAGTCGGTTACTGTAACCACCTCTTCAATTAGACTTAGCGTGAATCGCGGAAATTCGTTACAACCAGCACGAACTTTATTTCGCGAATTGCGTACCAGCCACGTGGTGGGGTAACTTAGATTAATCGGGCAAAGGCGGAATTTAGTCATTCTCCCGTCCCGATCCAGTCGACAATTCCACCACCAATGGCCAAAAACACCTCTTTTTTGCCTTACTATCTCCCTTGGATAATACGCCCATGTCATTTCCCGCGGCCGAGACTGAATTCCCTACCCAACGGCAACCTTCCCCGGGGGGCCCTCCCCCGTCGGCGACCTCCCCCCACGCCCTGGCCGCAAATCAAGAGCATCGTCCTATCCTGGGCTGGTTGCTTTTAGCGCTCGTGGGCCTGGTGGTGTTGCTGCTAATCCCATATTTAATCGAGCAAATTCGCTATCGGGGTCAATTGGGCGAGAACGAGGCCCTGACAGAATTGATGCGGCAACCTGAATTTGCCAAGTTGGGCAAGCATTACACGCTGGTTTCCAAACGCCTCAAGCCGAGCGTGGTCCATATTGATACCAAGCGAATGGATATTCGCGGCAATGACGAGCTAACCGCATTGTTTGGTCCGCGAATGGAGCAAGCGCAGGGCCAGGGGAGTGGCGTCATTGTGGACCCGGCGGGCTATATTGTGACAAATTACCACGTGGTGGCCGGAGCGGGAAGCGTGACGGTCCACCTGAGCGATTCGCTGCGGAGCTACTCCGCGCGGGTCGTGGGCACCGATGACAAGAACGACCTGGCGGTGCTCAAGATCGACGCCAGCGACCTGATCGCCGCCCCCTGGGGGGATAGCGACGCGCTGGAGGTGGGGGAAATCGTCTTTGCCATGGGAAATCCCTTTGGCCTGGATGGCACATTGACCCAGGGAATAGTCAGCGCCAAGGACCGTCGCGGAGTGAATGAACGCTCGCGCTATCAAGAGTTTTTGCAGACCGATGCCGCGGTCAATCCCGGTAATAGCGGCGGTCCGCTGGTCAACATTCAGGGGGAAATCGTCGGTATTAACACGGCGATCGTAGGGCCGACGTACCAGGGGATCAGCTTTGCGATTCCCAGTAACGTGGCCAAGCAGGTTTATGAGCAAATTCGCGCCACGGGAAAGGTGTCAAACGGCTACCTGGGCGTGGGGCTAGCTCCACTTAATCTAGAAATTGCCCGGCAGTTGAAACAGCCGCTGATAGTCAAGGACGAATCCGACCTGCGGGGAGCGCTGATCACGGCGGTCGCGCCTGAGTCCCCCGCGGCGGCGGCGGGGCTATTGCAATATGACATCATCCGCAAATGGAATCAGCGCGAGATCACCGAACCGGGAATGCTAAGCTACTGGGTCGCACGCACGCCGGTGGGGACCAAGGTGCCGGTGGAAATCCTGCGAGATGGCCAGCCACTGACCCTGGATGTGACCGTGGGAGAACGCCCGGCGGCGCTGCAGTAGAGGCATAGTAGTAGGCACCGTCCCGGTGCCGTGAGCATTGTAGTAGGCACCGTCCCGGTGCCGTGCGGGAGACGGGAGACGAGAGACAGGAGGGTGGGGGGGCGAGCCTCGGCGAACCCCCGTGCGTGAAGTGAGAAATAGAATGAAGTAGGCGTAATAATTGCAATCTAATTCTGACTTCTGCATTCATACTCTGACTTTACTAGGGTGTCGAGCCTCGGCGAGCCCCGCGTGGGAGTGTGTCAAAGTAAGTGCGTTGGAGTTGGGGTACTAAGGAAATAAAGTGGTTAAGCGCGACGCGCAGAGGGGTGCGACGGGAAAGGGGAGTTCGGCGAGCGGCAGACACTACAATGCCGATTCTTGCTTGGTTGGGCGGAACACATTCTCCCCGAAATCCCACAAACTTAGACTTATCCACACACGACTAAATATAAAATTGCGATTCAAAGCCGCTCATGGTCAACAACTGCGACAGATACATGGAGTTTTTCCAGACCAGCTTGTCCCATCCCAAACCGCCATAAAGCTTCAACGTATGGGCTATAGTGCTGTTTTCCAGCCAGAATTCGTCATTCCCGTTGCCAAAGTCGGCGTACAGGCTTTGCAAGGTCGACCCGATGATCTTGAGCTTGTCAACATGATAATTATTTCCTTCCAGCCGCGCCGCGCCGAGATTGCTGCCGCTAATCTGGGTCATATTGCTTCCCATTCCTTGGCGAATTCGCAGTTCGGTTTGATTGATTACATTATCTAGATTGACAAAGTCCGTGCCGGTACCTCCGTTGTGATCACTATCAATCCAGATTTTGGGCGATACAAATACCGCCAAGGCGATTGTGTCGCTGCCAAAATTATCCGTCACCTGGGTGGATTGTTGCACAGCGGAAGCGAACATGCTAACCAGGTCGTTGCCCGTGTCGTCATAAATCGTTAGCGATTTTTGGGCGTTAAGGTAACCGATCTGCGTGAACCCATCGTCACTGCCGGGAAGCAGTGTAACTTCTCCGCCCGCATAGACATTGTAGAGTTTGATATAGCTTGTTCCCGCGCCCCCTTCGATCAGCAGTTCACCGGCTAATACGTTGGTATATCCTAGGTTAATGACGTCAAATTCCGCGCCCGCGTCAATCTGCAGTCCCAAGGCAAAATTATTGAACTGGGAAAAGAGCACGGGATTGGGATCGTTAAGCGGGGTTTGATACCCGATCTCGATCTCATCCTGCCCGTTGCCTGCCTCAATTAACAGCGATTGCGCGCTCACGCCCCGTAGGGTAATGTTATCGTCGCCCGCTCCCAAATAGGCTTGAATTGCTCCCGGGATGGTCAGGTTATGAAAAACGATTGAGTCATGACCACTCCCCAAAATGGCGGAGATCGCGGTTACTCCCGAAAATGTCTGAGCGTAAAAGCTGCCGTTAATAGTCGTCCCCGGCGCGCCGGAGACGCGTATCGATCCATCTCCCCATTGTGAGACGCGGAACGAGACGTTTTCATCGCCGTCAAACAACAGCAGCGTGCCATTGACAACGCCAGCCACCACATCGCCCACCATGGCATAGCGGTCTTCCAATGTCTCAAAATGACGTATTCGCGGAGTGAGTCGTGTGGGCATGATGAAACCAGGTTAATCAAAGTAGTAAGTCGGTAAATACTCGCTGCGGCGCCGAATGAATTTCCAAGGCGCTCTGCCTATCTAACTTGAAAAGCGCAGGTAGGGAGAAAATGTTACGGGAAGATTTTAGGTTGGCGGGAAATTACCACTAAAACGGAAAAGCAATGAATTTTCCGGTTCCAATTATCTAAAAAATTCCTCCGCATGTTTGATTTTGTGCCACGGGGTGTGTTAGGGTGATGTGCGGTTCATACCAAAATGCTCGCTCAACTCCATCCCCGCACCCTCATGAAATCCCAACTGTTCGACTTTGTTATCTATCGCGACATTCTTGCCTGTTATTGTCTGGCTACGACCATAGCGGGATATTCTATTTCACACGCAGCGGATATTCCCCTATCCAATCAAGTCACCACAACATTACCAAACTCCACACCACCAAATACCACAACACCCGCCCCCCGCGCGTTCATCGACGCCACCGGGCCGGACTGGAAGACCCTGGGCGAGGCCGACTTCACAAACGTAAATTGCACGCCCGACACCTGGATGTGGAAGGATGGAGAGGTGCATTGCACGGGTCAGCCGGTGGGCGTAATCCGTTCCCAAAAGGAATACACCAACTTTGAACTGGTGGCCGAGTGGCGGCATCGGCAGTCCGGCGGTAATAGCGGCATCTTTGTGTGGACGGCTCCCGAGGCACTCAAAGATCTCAAGCCCGGCAGCCTTCCCCCCGGCGGGATCGAGGTGCAGGTGCTGGACCACGGCTATACCGAGCAGTTTGAAAAAGCGACCGGCAAAAAGGCCGACTGGTTCACGACCAATGGCGACGTATTTCCCGTGGGGAGCGCGCGGATGAAGCCATTTGCCCCGGTCTCTCCCGGCGGCGAACGCAGCTTTCCGCGCAAGAACCTAAGCAAAGGGGTCGATCAATGGAACCATTATTATATCCGCGCGATCAACGGCGAGGTTCGCCTGTGGGTGAATGGCGAAGAAGTCTCCGGTGGGACCGAGTGCGACCCCAAAACGGGCTACCTTTGCCTGGAATCCGAAGGAGCGTCGGTGGAGTTTCGCGGTTTGAGGATTCGGGAATTGCCGTGAGCGGAGAGGTCAACTAGATTCTTCTAGTCGCTACAATAATTTTACTTATAATTAAGTACACTAATATTGGCAATGCTATCGATCCTAAAAGTAGAAATGTGCTTGGTTCAGGGATTTGTGGAGACAGTTTTGCAATATACGCATCACTACGCCCCAAATTTAATCCATCAAGTGAACCAGCTGTATAGCCAGAAATATATACATTACCTGATAAATCTGCCGATACACCCCAGCTATCATCTGCTTCTCTTGTGCCTAGCTGATGTTTCCAAATAAGGTTGCCGATTGGATCGTACTTCAATATGAATACATCTGCCGCACCGAAATTATGATCGCCAACTAATCCTTCGGTTATACCAGAAATATACACATTGCCAAGAACATCAACTGTGACTCCATTACTAGAATCGTATTGGCTAGAACCCAATTGCCTTGACCATAGTAAGTTTCCATCTTGATCAAATTTACTCAAGAATGCATCAAAATCTCCAGAATTTCCGCCATCTAGTGAACCTCTCGTCCTCCCGGAAACAAAAACACTACCCATGCCGTCAGCCTTTACACTATAGCTGTCATCATAATCAGCGGTTCCAATTTGACGCTTCCAAATAAGATTACCATCTGAGCTAAACTTAGTGATGAACGCATCTCTTGCACCTGAAAATGGTCCACCAAAAGCTCCATCAGTAAAACCTGTAAGATATACATTGCCAACACCATCGGCAGAAACGCCCCAGCTATGTTCATTAGATGTTGTGCCAACTTGTCGAGCCCAAGCTAAATTTCCTGAAATGTCATACTTGCAGATAAAGGCATCAGTGATACCACCAATAGGACCTGCTAATGAACCTAGAGTTGTTCCCGATACATAAACATTACCTAAGCCATCAGCACTAACGCTCGTGCTGTCATCATATTTTTCCGTGCCTATCTGCCTCGTCCAAGTAAGATTTCCTGCCGCGTCATACTTGGTCAAAAAAGCGTCTCTAAAACCAAAGTTTGCACCATGAAGTGTTCCACCTGTAATACCTGAAATAAAGATATTTCCAATTCCGTCAGTAGAAATACTATGACCTTCATCAAGCTGTGTTGTTCCAAACTGTCGCGACCATTGCAAGTTACCCATTTCGTCATACTTGCTTAAAAAAATATCGCTATCACCCGAATTGACTTCAGCAAGATCGCCATGAGTTCTACCAGTTATATAGGTAAACCCCAATCTATCAAAACTAACTCCATAACTGTAATCATCCGCATTAGTTCCAATTTGTTTAATCCAAGAGACATTGTAAGGTGCTTCACCGCTAGAAGCAGTTTTTGGTAATCCCAAAGAATAAAGCAGCAATCCACAGAAGAGATGGAATTTGACGAAAAAAATGATGGTTAATTTTTGCATTAGCGTCGTCTCGATTGATAGTTATGATGATGTCACTTCACCCACAAAGAATTTAATCGAACTTATTCTAAATTGCAAGGAAATAAAACTGTAAATACATTAGAAAGAATAATACTTGACAGGAGTAATTCTAGATGCCATGCCTTTCAACTAGAAAATTATCCATCCATTCGTGCTGATAACTTTACGCTCATTTTTTCCACAATGAAGAATCTCCACGCCCAGATACTCTCGCGGCAGGCACATGCGGACGCGGCTGGCCCATTCGATGATCGTCCAGTTGGACGATGCGAACATCTCCTCGATGCCTAGCTCCCAAAATTCCTCGGGGCTGTTCACGCGGTAGGCGTCCAGGTGAAAGATTTTGCCAATGCCGCGGGCGGCCTGTTGGTCGGGGGGGAGCGGGTACTCCTGCACCAGGGTGAATGTGGGGCTGGTGACTGTGGCGGGGTCAATGCCCACGCCCGCGGCGATTCCCTGGACGAGGCGGGTTTTGCCCGCGCCCAGGGGGCCATCCAGGGCGATGACCGCGCCGGGAAAGAGCCGCGCGGCGAGTTGCTTGCCGAAGTCGAATGTGGCGGCTTCGTCGGGGAGAAGCATGGCAATGAAGAATTTAGAATTAAGAATGAAGAATGGGGGAGGGAGAACGATTTGAGATTTGAGATCTTGGGGTGGTTGTCCCTAGCTGACGCGGCGGGCTGGAGTCATATGTCCCTTGCTAACGCGGGTGGGCTGATACTGTGGTGTGGCTTCTCAGGGGACTGAGAAGAGTACATTGTTGTCCCGTGCTGGTGCGGTGGAATTCTGCATTCAGCATTCATACTTCTCGCTTCACCTGTGTTCGTATCCCCGCGGAGGAAGCGTCGTGCGCGGGCCATTTGGTAAACCTGACCACAGTCCCGGCTCCGCCACGAATTCGCCGATATCGCTTAACAGCGGGCCTGCATAATTCTTTCCCCCCAGCGAAAAACGCAACAGCGGCTGGGACGAGATCAGCTCCCCCGCGGCGTCCGGCGGCACTGCCAAGATCAGTTCAAAGTCTTCACCATCGGAGAGGGCGTGCTCTAACGCGCGGTCCGCATCCCGCGTGGAAAGCGGCGCTTCTTTGCTAAACTCTGGGGCCTCACGGGTCAATGACCGTTGGGCCAGTTTATACGCGGCGGCGGCGATGGGTACCTTTGTTAAATCCACAACCGCGCCACACTGGCTAGCCTGGCAGATGCGCCATAAATCCAGGCTTAGTCCATCGCTACAGTCGATACCGGCATGCAAGGAAAAATTTTCCATGAGAAAGAGCGCTTCGGCAACGCGCGGTTCCACATCCAAATGCCGGCCCAGGATACTGCCCCCAAAATCGCCCGTTAGGATAATTCGGTCGCCGGGACGCGCGCCGCTACGCAAGAGTCCTCCTCCGGAGGGGACTTCGCCAATCGCGGTGATGCTGATGACCAAGGGGCCGTGCCAGGTGTTGGTGTCGCCGCCGGCGATGCACAGGTCATGACGCTCCGCCAGGGGCAGCATTCCCTCGTACAGTTCACGGGCGAGATCTGCGGGGTTGTTGGCCTGCGGTAAGAGGAGCGCCACGACCGCCGCCACGGGTCTCGCGGCCATGGCCGCCAGGTCGCTCAGATTAACCGCCAGAGACTTGTGGCCTATGCGGCGCGGGTCGCAGGACGCGAGGTCAAAGTCGACTCCGTCGCTGAGGAGGTCGACAGTGACGGCGCATTCCCGCTGGTGCACCAGCCGGAGTAGGGCTGCGTCGTCACCGGGCCCCAACCGCAAGCGCGGGTGAGGCGGCAGCCGGCTCCGTAGCCACTGGATAAAGTCGAATTCCATGCAACACCCGCCATGCGGGGCCCGGGCTGATCAGCGGCAAAATTGGCCAAATTGGGCCTCGCTAGCATTATGGCACGCGCGGAGGGTGTATTGCAAACGGCGGAATTGTACGGCGAATGTCGTCGGGGAAGATAGGCCATTGCTACAATTCGGTCGAATTTTAACGTTACCCCAACATAAATCGCGAAAAAGTGCCTGAAAATTACCTTTGTGTGCTTATACCGCCGCCTCTCCAGCCATCTTAGCGTCATCCCGCGGTGCTAGCGTTTAATAGTTACCGGCAGATGGCCAAACAGCACTTCGCCATTCCGCATAATTAAAAATTTGAGCGGGGCAAACTCGGCAAAGTCGGGACGATTAATGACATAATCGACATTTTCCGGGCTGATCGTTTCCCAGACATGCATCCCCACCAAAATGTCCCCTTTGCGAATCCCTTGCTTGGCCGCAGGGCTATCGGGACGCACGGCATTGACCGCCAGACCGCCGCGATAGCGGGTTTGGCCTGATTTGAACAACTGGGCGGGAGCCTGGACTAGCTTCATGCCCAGTACTTGCCAGTGTTGATCGGTGTCTTCGGCGGTTTTGGGTTTTGGGACAAGAGTGAGTCGTTTTTCGAGGGTTTCGTCTTGGCGGCGGGTGACTAGTTTGACATCGCTGAGGGATTTTCGTCCGATCAAGGCCCGTTCCAGGTCGAGCGCCCTCTGGATGGGTTGATTTTCCACGCTAATTAATTGATCACCCGGCTGCAATCCTAACTCGGCGGCGGGGCTTCCTTTTTGGACGGATTGGATTACAACTCCTCCCGGCGCGCTCGAATTTCCCTTGGCCTCTATGCCATGCCAGCGATTTTCCATTCGTTCGACGTTAAGCAGTTCCGCGGCCACGTCCAGGGCCTTATCCACGGGAATGGCAAAGCCGATGCCCGCCGCTCCGGCTCGCACTGCCACGTTAATGCCTATGAGCTGCCCCTCGGCGTTCAGCAGCGGTCCGCCGGAGTTGCCGGGATTGATGCTGGCGTCGGTTTGAATCAGGTCGGAGTAGCTTTGGGTGTCGCTGATTTGCACGTCGCGATGCAGGGCCGAGATAATTCCGCGGGTGACGGTGTGTTCATAGCCGTAGGCGTTCCCCATGGCGATGACCGGTTCGGCGACCAGCAAATCGCTGGAAGTCCCCAGCGGCATAACCCGCGCCTGGTAGGGTAGGTCGAGTTTAATGACGGCCAGGTCTTCTTCGGCGTTACTGGCGATAAATTTGGCGATATGCGTGGTTTTATCCGCGAGGGTCACTTCAATCCGTTTGACGCCGTCCACGACATGGTGGTTGGTCAAAATGTAGCCCCGCTCATCGATAAAGACTCCCGTTCCCATGCCATTGACGCGGCGGGGTCCTTCATTGCGCAGGGTGGGATCCTCGGCGGCGGTGATGGTTTTTTGGCCGTGGATATTCACCACGCACTCGGCGGCGGTCTGCACCGCCCGCACGAGGGGCGTGTGCCGCGCCTCGGAGATTTCCCCCGCTGGGGACGAAGGCCCCTTGAGCAACAGCAGCATGCCACACAGACCCAACGCCAACCGGGGACCTTGACACATAAGATAGCGGGAAAGCATGCGCATGGCTGTCCGGGATCGGCGGTGATGCAAAACAGGCGCGGGCCGGGGAACGCGCCCGCGGGCGCGCTTGCCGTTTTTTTTAAACGGAGTCCATAGCCGCTGATAATTTGCGATAGCATCCAGCCGGTGCAGGCCGGTGCTACTGCCAATCATCGGCCCGCCCGTCAAAGACCCTGCAATTTGGCATGCTAGCGGCGTTAGAGCTTACCTAGGTTGTGCCGCGATCGGTTCAACCCTTGTTCGTTGTTTTTCAAAACTCGGGGAATTCCCGAGTAGCGAGTGCTTGCAGGCATGTTTTTTTAAACTAGCTGTCCGCCTCTGCCACTACCTCACGCTGGGACAGTCGGAACAGGTAGTATCATTTGCCCGGTAATTGCCGTACTTTTGGTGGGAAATATGGGATTTTCGCGATTTTTTACGTTCCTGAGCAGCTTATTCTGCACCCTCTGCTTTTTACAGGTGGGCCAGGCGGGCACGTTGGTCGCCGTGGATAATGCCGCCAAGCGGCATTTTAAAAATGCGGACTTAAACCATGATCAGCAATTAAGCGAAGCAGAACTGCTGAAAATCCAACCCGGTATTGCCAGAAATGCGATAGCATTTGTCTCTAGTGGAAATGTCCCCGCGGAAATCCTCGCATTAGCCCCCGCGCCGTTGGACTTGCGTAAGGAAACCCCTGTTTCATATGAGCGCTTTCGCCAAGCGTTTCATCTTTACCTGCGAAATGTACAACAAGAAGCGGTTGACAGGATGGCCAGAGAACAAGAACTGGCGCGACAAAGGCAAAACCCGCTAGGTATGGTACCCCCCGCCGTGCTGGGCAATCCCCAGGTATTTGGTCAAGGTCGTCATCACCAGGATGATGAAGATAATTCAACGGCTACTAAAAAGAAATTCAAGCCAAAGAAGCCCACGCGCTCGGGCAATCTAGCGGGCAACGGTCGGGGAACTCAATCTACTCCAAGAAATAATTTAGGTGGAGCTTCCCCCAAAGCCCCTGATGCCAAGGCGTTACTGACGGAAAGCTTTCGCAATGTTCCCGGCAAAGCCCGCCAGTTTGGCAATTGAGCCGTAAATCGGGTTTGGCAAAGAATTGACAGAGTAAACGTCTGTCAGCATCCGCAGTTGATCACGGACCGTTACCGACGGGTGCCTCTGCTGGCTTGTCCAGCAGGTGCGGGATTAAACACCATTACTCCCACCCAGTCCCGTCCGGCGGACGGGACCTACGATTTATAACCGGCCCACGCGGTCTCCGCGCGGCTCGGCCAGGGTATCCCCCAGCTTAACCAGCAGGGATTTGCCCCCAATGGTAAATTCCACCAGTTTCTTATCCACGTCGATTTTGGTCACTTGTCCTTTTTGCTTGTCAATTTCAAACTCGTCCCCTTCAAAAAGCTCCAGCTTGAGATCCTTGGGCAGGATGCGAATCCAGGCTTGCGGCCGGTCGTCAATAAGCAGGATGCCCACGAGCTTGGTGTAGGCGCGGGTGTCAAACGGCGGAGGAACGGGAGGTGGGGGCGGAGGAGGGGGACGATCAACAATCACGGGTGGGGGAGTGTATGCCGCAAAGAGGTTGCGCTCTTGAATACGCTTGACCAGTTCTCCCACCGAGTTGGCGGGATAATCAGGCTTGTTCTTTTCGGACAGTTGGGTGCCTGTAGCGCCATTTAGAAGTAACGCCTCCAGATCCAATTTAATTTTTAGTTCGCTGCTTTTGTCTTGTGGTTCCACAATTAACAGCCGAATGGTCTGCATTCGTTCGGGGGAGGAAACCTGGTACAAAAAGCTTCCAATTTGTTCTAAGGAGCCTTGCCCGCTGATGGCATAAGTCACCTTTTCAAAAACATTTTTGGACGAACCTGCGGACTTGCCCACGATGTTGACATCGCGCAGCTTGGCGGTTTTGGCCGCTTCGGCTAGCCAATTTTGGTAAAGGTTTTGGGCGGAGGGGGACTTGGCGGGTAGTGCCGTGGCCTGCCATTCCTCCCGTAAGCTGCGCACGCGATTAACGTAGCCTTGTTGCGTTTCCAAATCGCGCAGCTTCGTCTTCGCGGCGGCGATCGCCTGGGTTTGGGTGGTGATCTGCTTTTGCCACCAGGTGTAGCCAAAGTAACCGACAATGGCGATAAAGAGCGTTCCCACCAGCAGTGCCAGGGTCTTTTCACGCTGGGTCATGATGTCCTCCCCGGAACTGGCCGAGTGTTGGCGGTTGTGCCGGAGCGCGACTTAGCGGCGGCGGGCCCTAATTGAGCGGTGATCGGGCTGGGATTATCAATAGTCACGGATAGCTTAAAAGCAATGCTGTAACCCTTGTGCGTGGTGTCGGCGTCAGTGCTATCGATTTTTACCAAATAGCGGCGCGTGGGAGCGGCGTTGGCCCGACCCGCTAAAGTTCTGCCGGGCGGATTTTTTTGGTTGGGGGTGCCTGCCTGGGTGGACGGTGTGGCCTGGGCGGTTGCGGGGGTGGTTGGTGAGGACTTTGTCGCAGATGCCGTGTTTACGGCGGTTGGTTCTGATTGCTGATTTAGGCCTTCAATCGCCTGGGCGACCGCCTGGACTTGCTTTAGATCATTGACCACGCCATTGAGCCGCAAAACGCCGCCGGTTTTGGTTGCGGAATAATTGAGTTGAGTTATCTTAAGCTCCTTGGCGGGGGGCAATAAACGGCTAAGCGCGCTCAGTTCCTTAATCAAGGGCAAATCCGCCGTCAGCCAGGTGTCAATCTCCGTGGTTTCCTTGAGGAAAGTCTCGTTAGGCTTGACATTCTTTTGGAGTGTGCTGATTTGTTTATTTAAAGTCGACAGTTCGCCGCTTAACAAAGAAAGTTTCCACCAACCTAGCGCCACCAGCGCCAGGGTGGCCACCGCGGCCAGGCTCCCCGCCAACGCCCAAACGCGGGATTGGCTTTGGGGGACGGGTTTTTGGCGGGGGTGCAAAAAGTCCAATAAGGGCCGCGTTTCCCGCGCGGCCCCCGCCAGCAAGCCAATGAGCGGGGCAAAATGGCTATGCTGCGCGGGTAGTTCGCGTTCTTGCGCGGGGGTGGTCACAACCGCCCGCAAGGGGTCAAATGTGGTAATGGGCAGCTTTAGTTCTTGTTCCAATAGTTTGGCCAACTCGGCCTGCTGCTGGTCGTCACCGCACAAAATGACGCTATCGATGCGCCGCCCATGCAACCGGTTGGAGGCGGAAGCCAGGGTGCGGCGTATTTCGTTAAGCAGCGCGCGCTGTAATTCCGCGGGTGGCAGCTCGGGATGCAGCCGCGCGGTCCGCATGAGTTGCGGAGTCTCGGCCACGAGGACCGTCAAGTCAATTTCCTCCGCCAAGATATCCACCAGCAACCGTACGCCGCGCTGGTCGGGAAGGCACTGATTCACCAGGCTGGCCGCGGCACAGGGACGCAATACGACGCTATCCAGTTGCAGGCCCGCGTTATGACAGATTTGACGGATTGCCTGCAGGGCCGATGGGGGGAGCGCCGCAGCCAGCACGCTGCGCGGCTGGGCCGGGTCGCCGGGAATGGGCAAATAATCAAGCGGCCAATCCTCGGCATAGTTATTGAACTCGCGCAGTGCCTGAAACCGGACCAGTTCGGGTAGGTCCTCGTCCGGCGCAGGGGGAAGCGACAAATCCTTTAATTCCAGATTTGAACGACCAATAGAGACCAAGGTGCGCGTCTTGCGCAAGCCACGGTCGGCAATGGCTTGTTTAAGGGCATTTGTGATGGTGGAGGCGGGGACTTCAGGCGCAAGCGTCACCGGTCCGTTGGGCACGCCATCCCCGGCTGTGGCCATCACCGGCAGCGGCATGCGCCAGATGTGCTCCAGCACCAACTCCGTTCCGCGCGGAGAACCCGCCACGGCACGGATTTCATGATCGTCCCATTCCAGGGCTAAAAGTTTGGACATGTAGGGTGCTGGAGGATGGAGTTGGGAGAAGTGGAGAAATGGAGTTAAGAGGAGTGGAATCCGTGTAAATTATTAATTCTTAATATTTAATTATTCACGGCGCCGCCGCTCCCAGGTCCGTCAAGCTAAATCCCCGGCCCAAATGGCTCATATCTTTCCAGAATACTAGCTGGGGCAGCCCGGAGCTAGTGTCGATGATCGCTTCCACCCGGGCCGCCGGGCCTTCATCCCCAAAAAAACCGATAATTTGGGCACGATGAGCGCTTCCCTGGGCACAGACAAACGGCATCATGGTTTTCATTTCGTCCAAAGTGACTAAACCCTCGGACAATAGCCAGGTTTCGTGCCGCTGGGCGGGATTCATGCTGGCCGGGTCAACCGTCCGGCGGGAAAGAATCCGCTCAACGATTTCCTGGCTCATGCCGGGAATCCCCTTGAGGATCATTTCCGACGCCTGGTTGATATTGACCCTCCCGGGGATGGTGGCGGCGGAATTGGTGGTGACCTTGTCCAAAAAGTCCGGCAACGCCGCGCTCAAGAGACCTGGCTCGTTGGGAAAAGGGGATTCCAAGACTACGCCGCTGTCAGAGTTCCCGCCCCGACCGCTGGCCGCCTGCATCTCATTGCTAATTTGCACCTTGGACCCGATCAAATCCAATATACTGGTAAATTTGACTTTAGAGGGTTTTTTCATGTCCAGCGGGGCGTTGGATTGTTGCGAACCAGCCCGGCTACCCGTGTAAGGTCCATTCTGGCGATAGGCAATCACATACGTGGCATACGTCGTGTTAAACGCGGTGGAGATGTCGTCATAAAGCGTCTGCAGATCGTCGCTATTCAGATCGATCTTGGGCGTCTTATCCGGTTGAAGGTTGCCTTCCAGGCTGTAAAGCGTCAAGTAGGCCGCCCAGCCGCGGTCCGCCTCGGCGGGGGCCTCGGCCGTGTCGGAGATACGGGGATTGGCGGCTTCGCTTTCGTCGATCAGGCCGTTGCGGTTGGTGTCCGCCCCGTAGAGCAATTCGGGAGTAACCCCCTGCACCAGCAACAGTTCATCGATCGTCTCGAGCGGGGCGTTCTTGCAGGAATAAGGGGGATCCAGCGCGCTGTAGACGTCGGACTCGGCCCCCAGTTCGCGGGGACTGTCGTCCTCGTCGAGATAATCCAAAATTTTATCGGCCAGATCCTCGGTCATGCCAGGCAGGGTCATCAGCAGGCTTTGTCCCGCGCCGGGCTGCTGCTGGTCGGCAAAAGCCAGGATATTGATGTTAAGCTTGGTCGATTCATCCTCTAGCCCATAACGCAGGCCAGCGACTTCGCCATTTTCGATGGATTGGGAAACGATCGAAAACGCCCCTTGGTTAGCGGCGGTTTCTCCCGGCAAAACGATGCGGTTTTGAAATAGATCGGGATTGTCATAAAGGCCCCCCGCTTCTAACAAAGCGGTCGATTCTTGTACCAGCAGCCTTTTTAACAGTTCCACGCCCGAATCGGTCAGCGCGCGGGCCTGTCCCTGCCGCTGGCTGATTTGCGTCGCCCGCAGTTCGGTAAATGAAAGTTGGGAAAATGTCAGCGCTCCCAGCGAGAGCATGACCACCACCACCAGCACGATGATGAGGATGCCCCCCCGACGCTTTTTATTGCCATACATGGGCATTCTACATGCCTCCCGTCATATCGGTGTCCGTCATGGGTGTACTCATGGGTTGACCGCCAGCGGGGGCACCCCCGCCGGAGCCGCCACCACCCGGGTTGCCACCACCTCCTCCTGGACCGCCTCCTCCTGGACCGCCTCCTCCTGGGCCGCCTCCTCCTGGACCGCCGCCGCCCGAACCGCCACGTCCGCCACCACCACCGCCACCCATCGGTCCGCCGCCACCCATCGGGCCGCTGTTACTAGAGCCGCTATTAGAACGACCGCTGCTGGAAGAACTACTGCCGGAGCCACTGGAACTACCCGATGAGGCGCCGCTCCCGCTAGAATTGCTGCCACTCGAATTGCCATCGCCCGTGGAGCCACTACCCGATTCGCCGGATTCCTCGCTCGTTTCCAGAGGGATCGCCGCGGGCAAATTCACCGTGAGGTAAAAGACGGCGGAATCCGCATCAGTGGCGGGATCGTTGCCGTTATCTGTCGTGGAGTAAGGATCCGTGGGGTCATTGTCCGTCCCCAGGTTTTGCAGCCGTGGGGAGGAAACAACCATCCGAATGAGAATGGCCATCGGCAGGCCGCCGTTGGTTTCGGTATCCCAGGAGGATAGAAGCTGCGTCCCGTCAAAATATTGAAACTCGAGTTCGGTCACTTCCGAAGCCAGATTTTGACCGTTACTGGCGGGGGTGTTGCCGTTCTCCAGGGAAAAAACAGTCGTCGCGCGGCCTTGCTCAGTGCGGACCAGGCCGGGTGTCGCGTCGGTCTCGGTCGTGGTAATGGCGTAGGTAATGGTGCGGACATCGCTGGCGATTCCCCCCTGCCCCGCCGTCCCTAGGCCCTGGTATTCGTCGGGTCGGGGGATGCGGCAAATATCCAGTTGCAAGGTGGCGGCATCGCCATACACGCCGGGGACCGGGGGTGTCGTGTCGTCCGATTCTGCCTCACCAGAGCTACTGGAACCGCCGCTCCCGGAACCGCTCCCGCCGCTCCCCCCACTCCCACTCCCAGAACTGCCACTACCGCCAGAGCCGCTGGAACGACTGCCCCCACTCGAACTGCCGCTACTACTTGAACCGCTACTACTTGACCCGCTGCCCGCTGACCCACTACCTGCTGAACCACTTCCACTGGAACTTGCTCCGCTAGAGCCACTGGAGCCACCGGAGCCACCGGAGCCACTGCCGCCGCTCCCCGCATTAGCGCCGGTGCCTCCACTGCCCCCTGCCGCTCCCAGGGCGCTCTGGACGGATGAGGCCGACCCCCCCGCCGCTCCCATAAAGCCGCTGGTGTCAAATTTTTGAAATTGCACTGTCGCGCGAATATCATCCGCCATTCGCCGCAACAGCACCCGCGCCAATTGATCACGCTCGGCCTGAGCCTGGGTCTTTGTCAGGGAAGTATAATAAACGTTGATCGCGGTATTGATGCCCAACAGCACAATGGCGGTCAGGGCCAACCCCAACATCAACTCCAACAGCGTCCAACCAGCGTTCGTGCGGCGCATGATTAGGATCCTCCGCCAGAGTTAGAGCCGGTGTTGGAACCGCCGCTGGAACTAGAAGACCCGCTCGAGCTAGCAGCGCTTTCTTTTTGCTGGGCGATGGCGTCCAACTCCGCCTGGCGATCGGCTTTTTCCTGCTCGACCACCGCGGGGTCGCACATCCACTGCGACAGCACCGCGCGATAATTAGGCTGGTTGTCCGGCACATTGCGGGCCACGATCACCTGCACAGTTAGCAGGCCAGCCACATCGGTCTGTTCGACGTTGACGGTGTATACCCAGTTCGAGTCGTTTTCGTAAGTGGCATTCGCGACGCTTTCCGGCAGCATGATACCGCTGGCGATTTCGCTTAATTTGCTTTCAGCGATAAGTGCTGCCTGCACCTCGTATTGAGAGGATTCGATATTACGCAGCCCGCCGATGACCAAACCGCTAATCACCACCAGCGACATGCCCAGGATGGCAATCGCCAAGAGGACCTCCAACAGCGAAAAACCCGCCGTGCGCGCGATGGATCGCGGTTTTGTGCTGGATAGCAAAGTTGACCGTTTCGTTGTCAAGTCAAGCGTCAGGGAGGGTGCTGGCGGGGAGAATGGATTCATAAATTCCCCCCCGTGGCCGCTGGCGCGGGAGGATTGCCGCTGGCGTACATTTCGGACACGAGCGCTGTGCCGGTCAGACCGCGCAACTGGATTTTGATCGCCAAGCCGGTTTCGTTGACAAGCTGGACTTCAGCGGTGGAGGTGCTGCCGTCGGGATAAAAGTAGAGTTGCTGGCCGGTACCGGCGTTTGTGCCGTTCCCGCTGCCAGTGGCGGATTGATTAGCGGCGTTGGCCCCTTCGGCGGTTGCCGCGGCGGTGGAGCTGCGTTGATCCTCCACGCTTGCTAGTTCGGCATAGGTCACACCATCCGGCAGGGTAAATTGCTCTGTAAATACCTGGGTGCCGGGATTGGCCTCGACGCTATCGGTAAAGCCACTCAGTGGCTGAACCGAGTATTGGCTGGCGGTCGGACCAAACGTCAACGTATGGGCCTGCCCACTGGTGATGGCCCGCGCGCGGGCGGTGGACATGGCGATGCGCAGTTGGTCCGCGGCGGACCCCAACCGGGCCGAGCTGGCCACGCCAAAGAGGACCGGCAACGTCAAGGAAACCAAAATTACCCCTAGCGCAACCACAAGCAGCAGCTCCACCAGCGTAAACGCCGAGCGGGAAGTCCTGCACTGGTAAGGGCGTGATCGGTGGGGCATAGAATTCGACTTGGATATCAAGAGCGTTGTAAGTTGCGGGTCAAAGGCATTTGATTCTTTGCGGGCCAAAGGCCCGACCTATCTCAGCCTAGGGCAAGCGCAGCGTCGCCCTAGGTAAATCGTTGTACAAAATTGACAGGGCCAACGGCCCGATTCATCATTGTTGTCGTCATTGCAAAAAGTTCTTATAGCCACGGATTGACACGGAGGAAACACGGAAGCTAAAGGGGGTCGGGAGTCTTCCGCGATCAAGCCTGTTTACCAAAAGCGTATTCACCGCGTCAGACTCCCGACCCCGTGGTGTTACACAAATTGAATTGATTTGCGCGGATGGGAAGTTCTGAAACATATCAGCGTCATCGGCGGTTCACAAAGCGATCATCCTTACAATGCCAAAAGCGGGATTTCTTAAGGGATTTCAGCACTGAACTAACACAGATTCCTACTGAAAATATCCGCGTATCATCTGTGAAAATCCGTGGCTAAAAAATCTTAATCCACAGATCTTCCCGCTCTGTGAATTTCCTTGTGTACTCTGTGCCTTCGTATCGGCAACGGGTACGTATCGGCAACGGAGTTGCCTCCTACAAGGCCCTTAATTAAAACTTGAAATGTCGTCCTCGGTCCCTTGGCTGCGGTCGGGACCGGCGCTGAGCACTTCGATTTTGCTGTCATACTGGTCGGGCTGGCCGATGATGTAGTCGCTGCCCCAGGGATCGGGTTTGACACTGTTGAGGTACGGTCCGCGCCAGGTGGCGACATCCATCCCGCTGGGTACATTGACCAACACATCCAGGCTTTCGGGCCATTGCTTGTGGCGGGTTTTATACAGCAGCATGGCGTCGGCGATGGCTTTGACTTCGATCTTGGCGTTGTCGATGTCGGCCCCGGCCTGCACGCCGGTGTACACGCCGATCGCCATCCCGGCCAGAATGACCAAAATCGCCAGGACCAGCAAAACTTCGATCAGCGTAAACGCGGCCCGCCGCGCGTGTGTGCGGGAACCCCCGCGATACAAGCTGTACTGACGAAAACGAACTTGACGATCACGCGACATGGTCTCTTGCTCCTCAAAAAAAAGTATTAACTTGTTGGTAAGTTGAATCAAGTTCCAGCGATACAACTGTCCGCAATTCTTCATTCTTCATTCATACTTCTTACTTTGACTCATCCTCCCGCCGAAATCTTGAACATCGGCAAGAGCAACGCCACCACCACAAACAGGACCAACCCCGCCAGCACGACCAACAGCAGCGGTTCCAAGAGCTTGATAAACAAGTCGAGTTGCCGCCAGGTCTGCTTTTCCACTCCGTCGGCGATCTCCACCAGCACCGTATCCAGCGTGTTGGACTCTTCCGCTACGGCGATCATCTCGGTAATCGTGGGGGGAAAGTGTCCGCTGGCGGTGAGGGGTTTGGCCAGGGATTGCCCGGCGGTGATGTTTTCGCTGGCGGCGTTGATGGCGGCGGTCAGCACCTGATTGCCGGCCGCTTCGGCGCTGATCTGCAATGAGCGGATAATCGGTACGCCATTGTGCAATAGCGTCCCCAGCACGCGGCAAAATTGAGCCACACTGAGGTTCAGTAATATCCCTCCCGCCCCGGGGATGCGAATTGACCATTTATCGCGTAAATATTTTCCAGCGGGCGTGCTAAAATAGTGCTTAATACTCCAGACCACGCCAATGATCACCAGCGCGATCAGCCACCAGTAACTAGCCAAAAAGCCGCTCATGTAGAGTAAAACTTCAGTCACCAGGGGCAAGGCCCCCTTCGCGCGGAGGCGGTTAAAATGCTCTTCAAAACCGGGAACGATAAAAATCAACAGCCCCGCGACCACCAACAGGCCGATGCTAATCAGTACCAGCGGATAAACCAAAGCGCCGATTGTGCGGCTTTTTAGGTCGGCCTGTTGTTCGGTGAATTGGGAGACACGTTTGAGGGCGTCCTCTAAAAAACCCCCTTCGCTCCCCGCCCGGACCATGTTGATCGCCATGTCGCTAAATGTCCGTGGATAGCGGGCCATCGCGTCCCCCAGGCTGGTCCCATCTTCCACGGTGGCGTGCACCTGGGTGAGGACCTCTGTTAGGGCGGGATTTGTCGATTGCTTTTTAAGGACCTCCAGCGATCGCAATAGAGGCACGCCGCTTTTTAACAAACTGGCCAGTTGATTGTAAAACGTGGCCATCAACTGCGGCTTGACCCGTCGCCCCGCGACCTGTTGCGCGACCTGTTGTGCTTTGGTATCGACATGCAGCGGAAACAGCGCGCGCGTCGAGAGCGTCGCCAGCACTTCCCGCTGGTTGGCGGCGCTGATCGTGCCGGTCACGCGCTGACCTGACTTATCTCGGGCAATATAGGCAAAATCGGGCATGCGGGGAAATGCGAGGGGTCAGGGAACAGGGGATGGGGAACGGGGGAGTGGGGGGAAGCAAAGCCGCCGATGGCATCGGCGGTGAATTGGAGGAGTGGAGTTTAGAGTATTGGAGTTTGGAGCGGTGGAGTAATGATAAACACGCTTATCAATTCTTCTCATTCTTCATTCTTCATTCATACTTCTGCATTTGACTCAGTCTCCCTTGGTCGCGCGTAAAATTTCATCCACGGATGTATCGCCAGCCAGCACCTTTAGCCAGCCATCTTGACGCAGCGTCAGCATCCCCTCGGCCAGGGCCGCCTGCTTGATCGCCAGCGTGCCAATCCTTTCCTGTGATATCTGCCGAATGCGGTCGCTATTGACCAGTAATTCATAAATACCAAACCGCCCCTGGTAGCCCAGGTTCCGGCATAAGCGGCAGCCAACGTGCTTGTACAACGTTTGGCCCAGTTCGCGAAATTTTTCCCAGGGAAAGTCGCGCGGCATTTCATCGGCCGCCGGTTGATAAGGGACTTTGCAGTGGGGGCATAACCGCCGAACCAACCGCTGGGCCATGACGGCCTCTACCGTGCTCGATACCAAAAATGGCTCCACGCCCATGTCCACCAAACGAGTGTAGGCCCCGGCGGCGTCGTTGGTGTGGAGCGTGCTAAAGACCAAGTGCCCGGTCAAGGACGCCTGGATGGCGTTTTCGGCCGTTTCCAAATCGCGGATTTCCCCCACCAGCACGATATCCGGGTCATGCCGCAAGATACTGCGTAGCGACGCGCCAAACGTCAGGCCGATCTTGGGATGGACCTGGATCTGGTTGATACCCGGCAGTTGGTATTCGACCGGGTCTTCGGTCGTGATGATTTTGGTCGTGTCGTCCCGAATTTCCACCAGCGAACTGTACAACGTGGTCGTTTTGCCGGAGCCAGTCGGTCCCGTAACCAGGATGATTCCGTGCGGCAGGCGGATCAGTTCTTGATAGCGGGCGTACAGTTCCGGCCCCATGCCCAGCTTGCGCAGGGAAAATTCCATGCGTCCTTTGTCCAGAATACGCATGACGATCCCCTCGCCATGAATCATCGGGATGACGCTAACGCGCACGTCCACTTCGCGTCCTTTGATCTTCAGCTGGATCCGGCCATCCTGCGGCAAACGTTTTTCGGCGATGTTCAGCCGCGACATGATTTTGAGGCGGCTGATAATCGCCGCCTGAAATCGTGATAGCTCAGGCGGCGTGGGTTGGGTGTTCAAGATACCGTCGATCCGGTAGCGAATATGCAGCCCATCCCCCTGTGACTCGAGGTGGACGTCGCTCGCGCGCGTTTCGATCGCCTCGATGAGGATTTCGTTTACCAGCCGCACCACGGAGGGTTCTTGGGCTTCGTTGGATAGCTCCGACCCGTCGGTGACCAGGTCTTCCAGCAACTGCACCTGCTCATCGGTATTGGCGATCAGGTTGGTTACCGTTTCGCTGCCAACGCCCAGGCGGGATTTGATCAGCTTGGCAATTTCGGCGCGGCTGGCCAGGACGGGAATAATATTTAATCCGGTGCTAGCCCCCAGTTCGTCCAGCGGATACAGGTCAAACGGGTCGCTGGTGGCGACGATCATGCTGCCGTTTTCCCGCCGAATGGGATAAAGGGCCTGACGGTGCAACAATTTTACGGGAAAGTTGGCCAGCAGCGATTCGTCAAATTTGGCCTCGGCCAAGTCGATAAAATCCAGCCCGACCTCCGCTCCGATGGCGCGCAGGGCTTGTTCCTCGGTCAAAATCCCTTTTTCCACGGCGATTTGATCAAGGCGCGTGCCGTTATGCTGCAAGGCTCGCAATTGTGCGACCTGCTGCGTGTCCAGCAATCCTCGTTTGAGCAGGATTTCTCCGGCTTCCATGGCGGATACACTTATTAAAAAAGGTGGGTGGGGGTCGGCGGGGTGCAGCGTCGCGAAACGTGCAGGCGTGTCGCAAACGTCGGGGAATCATTTCCGCTGGGGACTCATGGCCAGAGGGAAAGTCTCTCTCCCCCCCGTACGGTAATCTGACCAAACTGGCAGAATAATATCCCCATAGCAAATTCGCGAATTAGGCGGGATATCGCATTAAGCCTAAATCCCTTAATGACTTAGATGCAATAGCAAGGGCTGTGTCGCGCGTGCTAAGTCATTTTTGCCATATCCCCAACAGGAATTCTCTCATATTCATACTAATTAACCAAGCAAATTCCCGCCAGTTTCGGTTGAACCCCGGAAATGCGGCGAATTTTACAGGTTTTTAGCCAGATGTTCAAATTCCAACCGACAAACTTTGCACATATAAAAATTCCCGTGAAATAAAAAAACCACCGGCCAGAGCATGTAGGTGCCCTAGACCGGTGGCAAAGTTTACAACGCGAATGTTGGCTAAGTTTTAGTCTGAGAGATTAGAGTTCCGGGCCATCGACCGGGGGCCGTGCGGGACCACCCCCTTCGCCACCGCCAGGACCACCCCCTTCACCTCCGCCGGGACCACGTCCGCCGGGACCCCCAGGACCACCCCGACCACCACGTCCGCCGCGGCCAAATTGGGCAAAGTCCATTTCAAACTTAGCGCCTTTCATTTTTTCCAGGCTGGATTTTTGATCGTCAGTCAGGACAGCCATCGAGCGGGATTCCAGTTCTTTTTGCAGTTCTTGCATGGCTTCACGGTTGCCGCCGCCAGGACCGCCCCCTCCCGGACCACCCCGTCCGCCAGGACCCCCGCGACCGAATAACTTGCTGATTTCCTCACGAATTTCAGTGCTAATTTCTTCGAGCTTGGTCTTTTGTTCGTCAGTGATTTTGAGAGCGGTCGCCACTTCGGGGTTTTGCAACGCGCGGACGCCCTGCATTTGGATGCTGATTTCCTTGAGGCGGGTTTTTTGCTTGTCATCCAGCACCCCCTCTAGCTTGGTTTGCAGTTCCTTAGTCTTTGGCTCCATCTTTTTGCGCATGTCTTCCATCATGGTGCGGCGTTCTTCGTCACTGGCGTCGCGCATTTTTTCACGCATGTCGCCAAAGGCCTCTTGCATGGCGGTGCGGGATTCCTCGCCAATTTCTTTGATTTTGGCGATTTGATCCTCGGTAATGGCCAGTTCTTTTTGCAGTTGTTCGTTCTGCAGCAGCATCACATTGTTACCACCAGGCCCGCCAAATCCTCCCCCAGGGCCCCCAAACCCCCCAAAGCCGCCAGGCCCGCCAAAGCCCCGGCCACCACCAGGTTGGGCAAAAACTGCGCTCTGGCTGGCCAATGCCAAGCCACAGGCGATAGCAACGCTTAACACGAACGTGCGTGCGGACATAAATAACTCCTGCTAATGGAAAATGCGATAAGTTTAAGGGCATGTTTGCCACTCTGGTTCTGATAAACACCCACGTGAATCAGAGGTTTCGCGGTTTTCCGATATAATTTGACATTATCCGGCCTAAAGCGCGAATTATCATAAAATGGAACTTTCCTCGGCGCGCGGGGTTAAATTATCATCAAATTAGATGAGTTTTCTCTGAATATGTCTTCCTGATGCTTTCCGTCCACGCGAAAAATCCATTTTTTTATTGCTTATTTCCATGCTGACACGTAACAAATGGCTGTTTTTCACTGGTCCCGACGCCATGTGGGGGAATTACCTGGGTCTGATGGGTGCCACGTTGCTGTTTTTCCTAAGCGCGGGGCCAGCACCGGTTTTTGCCCAGGATGCGGATTTAGATACGTACTTGTCCCGCAAGGATGAAAACCAAAACGGGATGCTAGAACCAGAGGAAATCGCCAACGGGCGTACCCTAAAAAACGCCATTGAACGGGGAATCAAGGACCGTCAAGTAAGCCAAAATCAGGCTTCCCTACCCATTGCCAAGGCCAAAACGGTCATGTTGCGTTATAAAAACGACATGGTCAAGGAAGGCCGCTGGAATATTGATGCGGGGGGAGGAGGAGGAGGATTTGGTGGCGGACCGGGGGGGGGTGGGCCCGGAGGTGGTGGACCCTGGGGAGGTGGCGGTCCCGGCGGAGGTCCCTGGGGAGGCCGTGGTGGACCGGGTGGCGGCGAAGGTGGACCGTGGGGAGGCCGTGGTGGACCTGGCGGCGAAGGTGGCCCCTGGGGAGGCCGTGGTGGACCTGGCGGCGGCGAAGGTGGACCGTGGGGCGGTGATCGCGAACGCAACCGCGATAACGCTAGCGAGAGTGGGTCGGGAGGGGGAAAGAAATCTGAACGCAAATCATCCGGAGAGGCTCCTGGAGTTCCGGGTTTTGGCGTGGCACGTGAGATACCAGAAATAAAGGGTTTTGGTGGTGCGCTCCAGAGCGCCGCCGCCGACAAATCTGACGTGGGACGTGATCCACCCCCGGAAAATCGTGAAAACCGCGATGGCCCCCGTGAAAACCGCGATCGTGAAAACCGGGAAGTCGTTACCAACCCCGGCAATCCAGCACCCGGAGGACCTCGGGGTGGACCGGGGGGCGGGCCCGGGCCGGGACGCGACCGTGAGCGAGAAGATCGCGAACGCCGGGAAAAAACGAAAGAAGCCGCCCGCAGTATGATTAAGCAATACGACAAAAATAAAGATGATGTCCTGAGCAAAGCCGAAGGGGAATGGGATAAATTTCGCGGCGATCCCTCCAATGCCGACTACAACAAAGATGGCATTATCACCCATGATGAGTTGACTGATCGGCTGGTTGAAAAAAGCCGCGAAGGAATGGGAGGGGGGGGGGCCGGTCCTGGTCCTGGTGGCGGCGGTTATGGGGGGGGCGGAGGCTATGCCAGCAAGCCCAGTGTGGGGGCCAATGGCAAACCGTTGCGACATTTGACCCCGACGGAACGCCTGCCCGAGGGGTTGCCCGGTTACTTTTTGCGTAATGACACGAATGGCGATGGCCAGGTGAGCATGTCGGAATACGCGGCGAGTTACAGCAACGAAAAAGCGGCCGAATTCATGCGAATTGACGCGAATGGGGATGGCATCATTACCCCGGCGGAATGTTTAGCCGCGGAACGGCGAAAATAACTGGATATTATCCCCGGTGAAATGTCTAATAACCAGCAGCGAGGATCATTCCTGAGTATGCTGGCGGACATTTATGGGACTAACCATCCATTTTGAATTTAAGTTTCAAGGGACCAGCGCGGCCGCGTTGACCGTGGTGGAAACATTATTCGCAACGGCGGAACAGCAAAAGTTCCCGACCCTCTTGGAAGTTACCACGGTCCTTGATCCGCCGCCGGACGAGGAGTATCCCGGCGGATTTATCGGTATTTTTTCCATCCGCTATCTGCACAAAATCAAAACTCCGTTGCGCGAACTGCACGCATTTGTTACGGATCCCGGTGAAGGGAGCGAATCCGCCGAAATTGGATTGGCGCGTTTTGATGAACAACCCGGGGCAAACGGTGAGTACTCTTGGTTCTGGAACGGCTTTTGTAAAACCCAATATGCCAGCGATCCGCGGCATGGCGGGATCGAGAATTTTTTGCGCTGCCATCTGGGCCTGGTGGCCATTTTTGATCGGGCGGGTCAAATCCCCGGCATGCAGGTCCGGGTGGTCGACGAGAGTGATTATTGGGATCACCGTGATCTCGATAAGCTGGTCCAGCAAATCAATCGCTGGAATCAAATGATCGCCGCCTTTGCGGGAAAGCTAAAAGACCACTTGCCGGGCCAAGTAACCGGTCCCATCCTGGAAAATCCCCGCTTTGAACATTTGGAAGCGGAAGGTGTTCGCGAGTGGGAATCTTGGAATGACGGAAATGACAATGAAACAAAGCCTGCCTAACCTGCTTTCCCGGTCATGACCGAAAATTTGGCGGCACTTCGTGGAGCGGGGCAAACTTCTCTTGCGGTTTTGCCGGTGGCCCGATTCAATGCAGGGATGAAATGGAGGCGTTGGCGGGATAGCCATTCTCCTTGCCAATATCTCCCCACTCTATCCGCCATGACGGGGAAAACCCATGAAAGACCGCCTGGACATTGCCCGTAATTGGCTCCCGCGGTATACCGGCATGCCGCTGGCCGAATTTGGCGAGTACATCCTGCTCACCAATTTTCAGTATTACGTGGAACGGTTTGCCAATAAGTTTGCGGCGCGGGTCTATGGGGATGGCCGCCCGATGCAGGCGGTGACGAATTCCGCCGGACTGACGCTGATTAACTTTGGCATCGGTTCCGCCAATGCCGCCACGGTTATGGATTTGTTGTCGGCCATCCCCCCCAAGGGGGTGTTGTTTCTGGGGAAATGCGGGGGGCTAAAGAAATCCACGGAAATCGGCCATTTTATATTGCCCATTGCCGCGATCCGGGGAGAAGGGACCAGCAGCGATTACTTTCCGCCCGAGGTCCCCGCGTTGCCGTCATTCAAGCTGCACAAGTTTGTCTCGGACAGGATCGTCGAGCGCAACTTAGAATACCGCACCGGTGTCATCTACACCACCAACCGCCGTTTATGGGAACATGATGAAGAGTTTCGTCGGCGGTTGGAACGACTGACATGCATTGGCATCGATATGGAGACCGCCACGATCTTTATCGTGGGCCACTATAACGAAATCAGCCGCGGAGCGTTGTTGTTGGTCTCTGATGTGCCCACGACGCCTGATGGGGTCAAGACCGAGGAATCCGACCGCTTGGTGACCCATAATTGGTCTGATGTGCACATCGACATTGGCATCGAGGCGATGACCGAAATTGGCAGCCGGGGAGAGCGGATCAAGCACTTTCGGCATTAATGTACTCATCACACTCCGTGTGATGAAATCCAAACAGTGTGATGGTGTGACGAGATTCAAACCGTGTGTGGAATCGATGGTTTGCCGCGACACGCGGCGGAGCGTGGATTTCCGAACAAGGGAGGCGGTTCGCAAGGGAAAACTTTCCGCCCTAACACCTCAAATTTGAAATCCAAAAATCTCAAATTTGGCAACCATAGACCACCACTTTAATGATCAGTCTGGGAATGCTCCCCGCTGGAGGCCGCATTGGTGTGTCCCTCTGCGTGCCCATGTCCGTCATCAGACGCGTGCCCATGTCCCTTTTCGTGCGCATGTTCCGCTTCGTGGCCATGCCCCTCTCCGTGGGCAGGCGACTCATGAGTGTTTCCCTGTTCGCCCGCTGGCGCGTGGGCTTGGCTGACATCCTCGATCAACTCATTGAGCAGGTAAATCTCCACTCGCGAGCTATGGTTGAGCCATTCGGCGTTGGATTGAAACGGCAGCGGTTCATAACTGGCCGATTGGCTGAGGCGAATCCGGCGCGGATCAATCCCCGCCTCCAATAACAACCGCATGACCGTGTCGCAACGGGCATAGGCCAATTCCCAGGAGCTGCCGTGTGCGCTGTCAGCGGGAAGCGCGCGGCGTCCTGTATGCCCCCGAATTTCGATGCGGTTGGTCTTGCCCAAGAGCAGTGGCGTAAAGGCTTGCAGTTGACGCTGCTGGTCGGGGGTGAGTTCGGTGGAGAATTCTTCAAAGGGGATCATCGTGCCGACGCTGGATCGCTGGCCCGCGAACGGCATCAGAGGGGGAATCACCTTCAGGCTGTCACCACGGATCACAATTGTGTCGGGAGGGGGTTTGTCGGTTGGCTCGGCCGAGCTATTGGTTTTGGTCTGTTGTTTGATGCGGCTGCCGCCGGGATGCAGGTTTTTGCGAAACTGGGGCAAAGGGCTGCCCGCGGGCCGATCTTTCGTTCCATAGGGATCGCTAAAATACTGGGCGACCGCCTCCTTGACCGGTTTATTTTGGGAAACGAGCCACATCACCATAAAAAAGGCCATCATCGCCGTCACAAAGTCGGCGTAGGCCACTTTCCAAGCTCCCCCCCCCTTTCCAGCCATGAGTCGTGCCTTCTGTTAATTCAATGACTAAGTGCGAATTACGAAATGCGAAATCAATACAAAATTCTATAGCGTGCCATTCGGCGACAGAGTCGCCTCCTACAACTCTCTCTGCGTGCCCCTCCGCCCCCCAGCACTTACCGGCGGACTAACGTCCGCCGCTCGCCAAATTTTATCCCTCTCCTCCCGTCTCCCGTCTCTCGTCTCCCATCTCC
The DNA here is from genome assembly GCA_033762255.1 of Pirellulales bacterium. NCBI lineage: Bacteria > Pseudomonadati > Planctomycetota > Planctomycetia > Pirellulales > Pirellulales bacterium. The sequence goes on from JANRLT010000012.1 coordinate 48,413, forward strand.
CGCCTCCCATCTCCCATCTCCCGTCTCTCACCTCCCACCACTCGCCCCTCGTCCCTCGTCCCTCGCCCCGCATCTCGCCGCCTATTTCCCCGCCGCGTCCACCTCGGCCAGCATCTTGTCCAGTTCCTCGCGGTTCGGTCGGACATCGCTAGTCAGGCCGCGGCGGGCTTGCTCGATCGCCACGCGGGGGGGGACGTTATCCACAAAGGCCAAAATGATCGCGGCGGTCGTGCGAAAAAATGCAAATTCCGCCATCCCCCGCAGTTCTAGTTGCGCGGCCAAGGGGGCCAAAAAACCGTAAGACATCAAAATCCCCAAAAACGTCCCCACGAGCGCGGCACCGACTTTGTGGCCGATCTCTTCGACCGGTCCGCTGATCGCCCCCATCGTGATCACGATGCCCAACACCGCCGCCACGATCCCAAACCCCGGCAGGGCGTCCGCGGTTTTAGTTAGTACAATCAACGGAATATGGTGCTCGTCCTCCATGACTTTGAGCTCTTTATCCAGCATCGCGGAAAGCTGCTGTGGGCTGGCCGAACCGTCGATCACGGTTGAAAGCGCGCCGCTGATAAATTCCGACAAGTGGTGGTTCTTGGCCACTAGGGGATATTTTTGAAAAATCGCGCTGTCATGCGGATGCGAAATGTGCGATTCCAGCGCCAGCAGCCCCTCGCGGCGGGCGGTCTTGAGCAGGTCGTACATGCACATCATCAGATCGCGGTACGCCGCCTTGCTAAAGGGATTCCCCCCCATGCTGGCGAGTATCATCTTAAACAGATCAATCACGACCTTGGGCGAGGAACTCACCAGCATCCCGCCAAACGCTGCCCCGCCGATGGTGACAATTTCGGACGGGTGGATCAGCGCGCCAATCTCTCCCCCGGCCATGGTAAAGCCGCCCAAGACCGAGCCGATCACCACGATAAAGCCGACGATGACGATCATGGGGGGGGTTCAATTAAGAATTAGGAATTAAAAATTAAGAATGGGCGGCTGGGTGGTGTTACTGGTATGCCGAGTCGGGGCGAGATACTGACCAAAACGGGGCCAAAGGCACGTTTGTCAACAACGCGACTGGCGCGCACGGGTCCCTGGAATCTTTATCGAACCGGGTGCCCCGCCGATATGAGCACCGGGCCGGGAAGTGAGAATTTGCGGGTGGTAGGGGTTAATTGGGCGTGAGATTGGCGAGACAAAATGTTTTTAATAGATGATGTAATTAGTGATACGGAAAACGCCATTATAAGGCTGTTTGAAAAATCATTAGAATAATTACCGTCTTACCAGGTCCGTGTTTTTGTTGAGACTCAGATACCGACCATTCGCCGCTGCCATTGGCGGCTTTGTTTGTCTAAGGTCACTTACCAAGAAAGTTGACAGCACCGGGACGGTGCCTACTACGTACGGTCTCTTGCCAAGAAGTTGACGGCACCGGGACGGTGCCTGCTACGTAGCGTCTGTTGCCAAGAAGTTGACGGCACCGGGACGGTGCCTGCTACGTACGGTCTCTTGCCAAGAAAGTTGACGGCACCGGGACGGTGCCTGCTACGTACCGCCTCTTGCCAAGAAAGTTGACGGCACCGGGACGGTGCCTGCTACGTACCGCCTCTTGCCAAGAAAGTTTACGGCACCGGGACGGTGCCTGCTACGTACGGTCTCTTGCCAAGAAGTTGACGGCACCGGGACGGTGCCTGCTTCGTAGCGTCTCTTGCCAAGAAAGTTTACGGCACCGGGACGGTGCCTGCTTCGTAGCGTCTCTTGCCAAGAAGTTTACGGCACCGGGACGGTGCCTACTACGTACCCCCCTACCAGCCCCAGCGGGTCGTACTGCGGACCGGCCAGCCACGGCGATAGACGGTGCGGCTGTTGACCACGCCGGGCGAGACAAAGACCGGGGACGGTTGTACGACAACGGGGGCGGGGGCAAAGAACGTTGTCTGGCGAACCGGCGGGGCATAAAACGTGGTCACGGGGGCCGCCTGGACCACCGGAAATGCCGGTTGACTTACAAATGCAGGCCCAGCGACGACGGGCGCGGGGCTATAAAAAGTCGTCACCCGCCGGGGCGCGCTCCACACCACCGGAGCCGGTTGCACAAACACGGGCGCTGGCTGAACAAAGACTGGCTGCGCCGGAAAAAAGACCTGCGCCGAGGCTGACGGGGTCAAGCTCGGCAGACTGACGCTGGAACAGGTGGCCAGGACCAAAAAGGTGACAATTTTGCGAATCATCGTAACGCCTCGTGGAAAGGGATTGGTCAAACTACTATCATTATACCCAAGCCAAGTGGGCTTGTGACAGTTGCCCTCCGGAAAGATTTTACCCGCCCAACAGGGGTTTTGGGGGCCTACCCTTGCGGATTTTACGCCCAAGAATTAGCATAAAGCAGGATTTGTGGCCGCTTGCAGCCTGACTGCTAAAGAGCCATCGCCGGGCCTGCCTGGATATTTGGCGGATATGTGGATCGCCAAATAAGAAATTTCACGGGGAAATTGGCGAT
>JANRLT010000013.1 GCA_033762255.1 Pirellulales bacterium
AAACGTCACTCCGCAAGAGGTCCGCCGGGTCCAAGATCTTATCAACCACAGACCCCGCGAATGCCTGGGCTTCCAAACCGCCCACGAAGTTTTTTACGCTAGCTCCTAAACCCGCGTTGCGTTTGAGTTTGATGTCCGCCCGGTTTTCAACCGACCATTTTACCATATAATACGCGATTTAATTGGCTGACTGGCGCATGGGAAGAAGTCTCGTATTTCTATATTGCCGTCGATAAGGTACGGTATATTGAGCAGGAGGATTTTAATAGCCTTCTAACTGAACATGGATATCCAACATTTTCCTATGGCAGTCCCCAACCTTTTGATACAAACACCATCCAAACCAAGCAGTCAGAACTGTGGGATATGCTGTGCCGCAGGATTGAGCAGCCTTGGTGTGCGGAGAACAACCCGTATGCGGCCCAGGTGATAAATGAACACTCATTGAAATTGGATCAACTACAGAAAGAATTACGCCAAAAGCCCAAATACTTTGCTCCACAGATACGCAATATTAACCATGGTAAATATGATATTGTTCATGCCTATATACCACACCTCGATGTAATCCAGTCGATTTTCAAGATTTATGGCATTCGTCTGCGGGCCCGGATTCCGCGGGGAGAACTTGATTTAGCGGTAAATGACCTGGAAAGCATGATCCACATCGGCAACCTGCGATCAACATATCCCCTTGCCTATGAAAGTAATCTTGCCATGAGTCAGTATGAAACCATTTATAAGCATTTCCAGTATTTACTGCGGCACAAAAGTGCTGATAGTAAACTAATTCAAAGATTACTGAATTTGCAGAAACTTATTCCGGCAAATGTTGATATCGTGCCGGGGTTTGAAAAAGGAGAGCGACTGATGCGGGTTAGCCAGGCTACTTTCCTAGCCAGAACCAGCCAAAGTCGGGGGACTGCCAAGGGGATAGAGCTTTACGGGCCGGAATTTAAAAGTCCTTACGCGGATTTTGATTGGGATCAGACCACTAAGAGTATTTTGCAAGTATGCGACCAACGAATAGCTAATCTCAAGCTGCCGGATTATTTTCAAAATTTTAAGCATTTAAGAAAATCGGATCTTGAAATCGATCAATCGGCAAGAAATATCAATAAAACTTGGAAATCCCCTCGCGCCATCCTCTATACACGCAGTCAGCGTTCAGAATTGTTGGCAATGTTCATATTTTCCGATAATTGCAATGAACTAAACTTTTTGGAAAGAAGCCTCAAGCATGCATGCAGACACGCACTTGCCAGCATTCTTTTGGCCCTTGAACTTTATCGATTCGATCATGGCCATTTTCCGCAACGGCTTAGTGAATTGTCCCCCCCTTATCTTTCCCAAATACCACTCGATCCATACACCAAGCAAGAGTTTGTTTACCGCAGTACCGGCCAAAGTTTTATTGCCTATTCTGTTGGACCAAATTTAAGCGATGATGGCGGAATCGAGAATTGGCATGATCCCATGATTCACACGCAGTCCAACGATTACGCCATCGGCACCCCGGACCAGGTGCCGGTAAAATTTTGGCTGAGTTGGTAGGGGTTGGCGGAGTCAATTAGGAATTGAAAATGAAGAATGAAGAATTAATTCCGTCATTCTGAAATCTGCATTCCTACTTCTCACTTCCGCAGGATGGCCCAGGTTGTTTGTCTACTTCGGCGGCGCACTAGCAAGAAGAACGCAGGTAGCCGCAAGAGGGAATATATACTAATTGCAAGTAATCATAGCGCGGTTTTTACCCGATTTACCAAGGGCTTCCACAACTCCGTTGGAGTAGGAGTTCACTGGTTTTGTCCTTTTTCCCAGGGTTGTTCGCTGCGCTCCAACCCATGGGCTTTGTTACCCAGTATTATCATTGAACAGGGCGCGTTGCGGTACTCCCTCTCCCTCTGGGAGAGGGTCGGGATGAGGGAATCTACCGCGAAGCGGTTATGGAACTCAGCCCAGGGTTGCCGCGCAGCGGCTACCCTGGGAATACACCCTCTCCCTCTGGGAGAGAGCCGGGGTGAGGGAATATACCGCAACGCGGTTGCGTCATCCGGAAATAACCCAGTAATACTATGGGTGCCTTCATAAATAGATAGCCTCGCTACGTTTAGCTAGAAAGCGTACAAAAGGGGTATGAACCTTGATTGAGGTTGCTAACTATTCACAATTCCCTCTGGTCGCTACGCGGCACCGATAGACTGCGCCAATCGATGCTACGCCGCTGATAGTTTTGTGGGCAACGATATGAATCGGGCCGTTGGCCCTTCCTCGTATGTTCCACGCTTCACCTAGGGGGACGCTGCGCTTGCCACAATTTAAAAAAAACACGGCTGGGATCGGTCGGGCCGTTGGCCCGCAAAGGATAAAATGCCGTTGGCCCGCAACGAATAAAATGCCTTTGGCCCGCAAAGCTCCTCTGGCACACAAGCGGGCTGAATCACATGGCGGGGACTTTAGTCCGCAACCCAAACTGCTTACGGACTAATGTCGGTGCTACATCTTCTGCGGCGGGCTAATTTCCTGGCTTGCGCGGCGGGCTAGGCACGTCGGCAGGAGCCTCCAACGATTCCAGTTGCACATCGGCATATACGGTTTCCGGACCGGCGGTTAGATTGAACTGCATGAGCTTGGTCAGTAAATCAGTTTTAAGCGACTGCAACAACTCGCTTTTACCCTGCAGATCGTTCAACAGACGAATTTTCTCACTCACCTCCGGCGAGTTTAGCTTTCGCAACTGCTCCTCCGAAAACTGCAAATGCCGCTCGGTCGTGGCCTGCTTGATTTGCAATTCCTTCAGCCGATCCTGCCAGGATGTTAGTTGTTCCGTCTGTTCCAATTTGGCCTGAGCCTCTCGTAAACGATTTTCCGTCAAAAGAACTTCCTTTTGCAATGTGATCTTTTCCAGTTCCACACTTTTCAATTTAGCTTCTATTTCGGTTAAACCCACTTGAGAAATATTTCCCGTCTTTTCCAGTTCCTGCGCCTTTAGTTTCAACGCCGCGGATGTTGCCTCTAAGCTCTCAATTTTGTCCTTAATTACCCGGCGGTGAATCTGTGCCTCTTGCAGGGCCAACGGACCTTGCTCCTCCGCCCGCTTCTTTTGCAACTCGATCTCCTCCAGCATCCGCGCGCGACCTGCCTCCAGCCCCACCACATCTGTTTGAAAGGTCAACCGTTGCTCCAGCAATTTATTCCGCAGCGATTCCACCTGGGCGGGGGCAATTTGCAGCTCATTAAGTTGCTCTTTTATCTCAGCCAATTTGGCATGGCATTCCTGTTGATTAGCCTCCAATTGATGAAGCTGCTTTTCCATACTTTGGATGGGACGCATCGCGGCCTGGCGGCGCAACTCACTCAATTTTTTTAACTTGTAGTTGTAACGTTCGACCGCTTTGTCTAATAAGACCGACATGTCAAAGTTTTCCGGGACTTTTCCCTCCATCCGGTAGACCCGCACCTCGGCCAATAGCACCTCGCTTAATAGTGGCGCCGCATAAAAATAAACCACTGTTTTCAGCTTGTGGGTATGCTTATCGGCATCCTCCATAGTCCAGTCCTCGACAGTGATGTTAGTCATTCCGATGCTTTGGGCGTCCCTCGTTGTTAGTCCCGACACGGCAAAAATGCCAGTAATCGCCGGTTCGCGGTCCTGGGGAATGACTAACTGGGGAGCAGCCATGCCCAGGCCGCCGCCTGGCATACTACCCATCCCCCCCATGCCGCCACCGTACGCCCCTGGCCCCATCATCCCAGCCCCCATCATACCGGGCATGCCGCTGGCTCTGCCGCCGCTCCCTAGGGGTCCTCCCGGGGACGTTCCCCCCTCGCCTGATCCTCCTCCACGCCCGAGGATAATTCCCTGAGGACCAAAGCCCGCGCCAGGAGCCGCGCCGGATTCGGGGTCAACCTGACTAGGTGGTCCGCCGGAAGAACCAGGAGCGTTTGAATCACCTTCCCCGACGGAGGGGACCGACGGCGCGGTCGTTCCCGGCAACCCGGCTCTTCCCCCCGTCCCTTCCTCGTTAGGATCGACCGGGATCGCGGTGGCGGGTATCGGCTGCTCGGGCAGTCCTAGCCCTCCCTCCGCGGACTCAATACCCGCGGGAGTGCCTTCGGATAAGCCTTGAGCCACGGTGTGTTGACCCACTCCCCCCATGGCAACCATCCCCAACGCGGTACACACAAAAACACAAAGCGTCGAGCGCGAAATTTTCATAGATGCCTCAAAAAGAAAAATGAACAGTTGTCGAAATATCACTTGCGGAAAAAACAATGCTGGTGAGTCGGTCCGTCGGCCCACAAGCAACAACGACCGGGAAGATCACCTTTTACATCGCCCGGAGTTGATGCGATTCCACTTTGGCTGTCACCGCGGCCAGGGAATCAGGAAATCGCTCGATAATGCGGACATATTCGGCCAGAGCCCGATCGGTTTGGCGGCGTTCAGCTAGATTGCGTGCCCAGGCGAGCAACGTGGCGGCGGTTTGCTCGTGTTGGTGGCGGGCTTGCCAAACGGCAAAATCCACCTGATGCTGCTTTGCGGAGGCAGAACCGCTGCGAGAGGCCGCCGACGTGGCGACGGTGTTCGGTCCGGTCGACGGATCCGTTAGGCTCTCCAGCTCACCCGCCCCGACCAGCATACCCAGGCTGTCCGCTGGCGTCCCCGCCGCCAGCAGTTCGCGCTGTGCGGTCAGTTCCACGCACGTGGCGACTTGTGCGTTTAAATCCTGAACGTCGTGCTTTAATTCGTCCAATTCCGCGGCTAAAGCCGCTAATTCTTGATGAAATGCCGTGACTTGAGCGGGAGTCGGGACGCTCGCTGGCGATCGGGGAGGACGCGGTAAGGTAGGGGCAACAGCCGGGGAAGGAAGTGGTATCGTCGGTTCGCCAACTGCGCGATTGTTTGCCAGCGGGGGGACACGCCGCGCGGTGTCGGTCAGGATGGGCTGGGGGACTGCTGGGTGATGGCGGACGAGGGGGACATTTGGTCCCGCCAAACGGCTAAACTGCCACACCGACCAGCCGCCGCACAGCAGCATGATGAGAACGACCGGCATGGCTCTTTGCATGCGCCGCCTGCGCGAATTGCGAATGGAGTAGGTTTGCCAGGCAAGCGCGGCAAACTCGGCCGGGGTGCGCCGCGACCGCCCCGCCCCGGAAACTCCCCTGGTGACTGGCGGGATGCTGGGTTCTCCCGGAATATCGTGTCTGTCGGGAATGTGCGCGGACATCAGGGCACCGGGGAGAGGAACGCAAATTGGGGTTGTGGATTGACGGGGGAGCGTGTGGCAAGACCTACAGGGTCAGTGCGCGCAGTTCGCTGATCAAGGTGCGCAGTTTACGCCGAATCCGGCTTAGGCGTGAATCGACGGTGTTGGGGGTTAAATTTAAAAGCACGCCAATTTGGGCGGAGGAATGTTGGTCAAAATACCGGAGCACCACCAATTCGCGCTCGGCCGGGGAAAGCTGTTCGAGCGCGGCATGCAACTGCGTAAAGGTCTGGTCTGCGGCATCGGGCCCTTCCTGCGCGGATGGGGAATTCTGGGTCTGGGTCTGGGCCAACTGCCCCGCCGCGCGGCGCAGCCAATTCCAAAAGCGACGCGTCCAGCGTTGCTCTTGGCGACATTGGTTAATGACAATCTGGGTTAGCCAGGTGCGATACTGGCTCTGCTGTCGGAATCCGGGTAAATTTGTTAATACGGCCACGTAGGCCGCTTGGACGACATCGTCCACATCGGCGGTCGCCAGCAATTTACGCGCTAAACCGCAGACGTACTCATGATGCCGGGTGATCAATTCGGTAAATGCCCCGGAATCACCCTGCAAAATACGGGCGACGCAATCCGCATCAGGATTGGTTTGCGTGGAGTCCGCCACAGGGTAAGCCAGGTGCGTGGTCAAGATTTACCGTTTATCCGACAAATGAGATGCCGATCAGGGAAAGACCTGACAGGAAAAGCGGGGAATCTCCGCAAAAATATTCGAATTTTTGACTAGTGTCAAAACTGGATTCTCCTCTGTAACTCTTCGCGAACTTCCTTTTTGGGAAAAAACTTAAAATCCGGGATACGACACCGGTGGAGCCATCCGCCCGCCAGTTGCTTGCAATTCCCCCCCTGCTTAAACTATCTTATTGAAAAACCGGCGGCCACAGCGAAGCGCGAAAAACGCTTGGTTGGGGCCGTAACTTGTCTGGTAGCCCTACTTTTGCTTGTCAATTTACCCAATTTTACGATTTAGCAGTTGGACGCGAATCTGAAAGGCAACGGTTGGCGGTTCAAGCTTTGAGATTTGTATCCATCCCCGGCGATCCCAATAATGCCGCGCTATTATTGAGTAGGATTTGTGGCGGGGCCTTAGCATTTTTTTGCAGCCTTGATTTATGCTAGCCAAACGTGTCATCCCTTGCCTGGACGTTGATCAAGGCCGGGTGGTGAAAGGGACCAAATTTTTGAATTTACGCGACGCGGGGGATCCCGTGGCGGTCGCCGCGCGGTATGAGGCGGAGGGGGCGGATGAGTTGGTTTTTTTAGACATTACCGCCAGTCATGAAGGGCGCGAGATCATGCTGGATGTGGTCCGCCGGACGGCGGAGGTGATTTTTATGCCCCTGACCGTCGGTGGCGGCATTCGCACCCTGGAGGATATTCGCGCGCTCCTCAACGCCGGTTGCGATAAGGTCTCGATCAATTCCGCCGCGGTGCGCGATCCCGACTTTGTCCGCCAAGCCGCCCAGCGGTTTGGCAGCCAGTGCATTGTGGTCAATATTGATCCTAAACGGATCCAGCGCGATGGCCAAACCGTTTGGGATGTCCATATCAATGGCGGAAGAATCGCCACCGGGTTGGAAGCCGTCGCCTGGGCTAAGCAGGTGGAACAGCTAGGCGCGGGGGAGATCGTTTTAACCTGCATGGATGCCGATGGCACCAAAAACGGTTACGACCTGGAAATGACCGCCGCGGTCAGCCGCGCGGTTCGGGTCCCCGTGGTGGCCAGTGGCGGCGCGGGACGGCCGGAACATTTTGCCGACGCCATCTTGCGGGGCCGGGCTGATGCCACGCTAGCGGCGGGAATTTTGCATTTTGGCGAATATACCATCGCCCAAATCAAATCAGAAATGTCGCGCCAGGGGATTCCTGTGCGACTGGCGGCGTAGGGGTGGGTAGTGAGCAGTGAGTAGTGGGTAGTGGGTAGTGGGATGAGATTTCAAATTTCAAATTTGAGATTTGAGATTTGAAATTGGTAATGATGGACGGGATGAACGGAACGAGCGGACCAAAAACAGAGAATTGACGGGCCAAATTCAGTGAACAGAGCACTGAATTATTGCGGCGAAGCACGACCCTGGCAAAGTGAATTTGCCACCGGGGCGGGCTGGCCGGACGTCAGAGGCAATCAACAGGAACAGAGGAATCATCATGGCGGGTGGAAGTAAAAACGGAGCTGCCACAGCAACCGAAGAACACGTGGGTACCCCAATGGATCCCAAGGCCCTGGCTCATCGCTTGATGGCCAAATTCGCCCATAAAAAGGGCGAGTGTGAAATTGACAAATTATTCCGCGCCTTGGTGAAGGTAAACGGATCGGACCTGCATTTGAAGGTTGATAAACCCCCCTATGCCCGCGTCAAGGGGGAGCTGCGCCCGCTCAATCGCGGTCCGATCGACAACGAGGAAATGACCCGCATTATTTTTGAAATGATGTCGGATCACCATTTGCGAATTTTTGAGGCGACGGGGGGGGCGGACTTTGCCCACGTGGTCGAGGTGGATGGCAGCAACTGGCGGTTCCGCGTGAATGTGCTGACCCAATTGGGCCAGGTGGGTCTGGTCGCGCGCAAGGTCAACCAGTGGATTCCGGACTTTGCCGGTTTAAATTTACCACCCATCGTCGAAGAGTTATGCAAGTTCGACCAGGGGATGGTGCTTCTGGCCGGAGTGACCGGTTCGGGCAAATCGACCACGATCGCTTGCATGCTCAATTATATCAATCAAAATTATCGCAAGCACATTCTCACACTGGAAGACCCGATCGAATTTGTCTTTAAAGAGGATAAATGCCTGATCAACCAGCGCGAGGTGGGGAACGATGTCAAAAACTTTGAGATCGGCATGAAGCACGCCGTCCGCGAAGATCCTGATGTGATGCTGGTGGGGGAAATGCGCGATCAAGAGACATTCATGACGGCCATACATGCCGCCGAAACCGGCCACTTGGTCTTTGGCACCATTCACGCCAGCAGCGCCCCCTCCACGATTGGGCGTATTTTGGACTTGTTTCCCGCGGATATGCACCCCGCCCTGCGGAGCGCGATTGCCTTTAACATGAAGGCCATCATCGCCCAAAAGCTGCTCCCCAGCATCAAAGAGGGGGTGGGACGCGTCCCCACGGTCGAGATCATGACGTTCAACTCGACCGCGCGCAAGCTGATCCTAGAGGAAAAAGACGACAAGCTGGGGGATTTGGTGCGGATGTCGGTTAAAGACGGCATGCAGGACTTTACCATGAGCCTCTGTTCCCTTGTCAATAAACAGCTTATCGACCGCAATGTCGCGCTCGAGGTCGCGCCTAATGTGGACGCGCTCAAAATGGCGCTCAAGGGGATTTCCGTTTCGACACCGGGGATTTTGTAATTTGGCGATGGTTCCGGCCAGCGGCGGCCCCCGCGCCGGAACCAGTTTTTTCGGGAATATCGCGGGATTTTTTTTGGCATAAGGCGGATTTTTCGAATGCGGCGATTTTTGCTTTTGTGTTTGCTTGTGGCGGTCGTTTGCTGCCTGGCCTGTCCCGAACTGGCGCTGGCCCAGCCCACCCCCGCGCCCACCATCAAACCCCCGCCCGAGGGGTGGCCCCCATCTTCGGTGCTGCCGTTTCGCCGCGAACCGGCCGGATTTTACTTTAGTCTGGTCAAAATCCTGGTGTATTGGCTGACCTTCTTGATGTGGGTCAAACTTACCGATTATCTGTGCCAAGACACGGTCGTCTTTAAGCAAAACCACTCCCTGTGGAATCCCATCTTGGTTGGTACGGGTTTCTTGGGCTTGGCGTTATTTTGGGTAATACCGTATTTTTTGTTTGCTTATCTCTGGCTGTTGCTGGCGCTCTTTGTGGCGCCGGTTGTTTACGTGATCCTACGCAACGCCACCCTGCCCAAGCATGAAAAGATTTTCACGCCGCAGCATCTCCGGGCGATGTATGCGGATTACGCGGGAAAATTTGGGGTGAAGGTCAAAAAAGAGGCAGACCTGCCCCAGGAAGAGGGAGCTCCGGTCAAATTTATCCCCAAGGGGGCCGACGACGACCAAAAAAACCAGGTCAACCTGATCACAGCGCGTCAATCCGCCGGTTGGCAACCGGCGAAGCAACTGATCGCGGATATGTTGGCCCGCAAGGCCGAAATGAGCATGCTCGAATACTCGGCCCAGGGTGTGGCGGTGCGGTTTTCCATTGATGGCTGCTGGCACAACGTGCCGGCCCTGACGCGGGAGGTGGGGGATCCCATGTTGGCCGCGCTCAAGAAAATGGGCAACGCCAACGAACAGGACCGCCGGGGCAAACAAGAAGCAATTTACGAGTGCGAATACGAAAAGATCAAATATCAGGTCCGCCTGGTCACGCAAGGGACCGAAACGGGCGAACGGGCGATCCTCTCCCTCAAAAATACCAAAACTCTGCTCAAAAGCCTGGACAGTCTGGGGATGCGGGCCAAGCTGATCGAAACAGTCAAACCGTTCCTTAATGAGCAGCGCGGCATTGTACTGGTCTCGGCCCCCCCCGCCGGCGGGGGATATAGCACCATCTACAGCGTGGTCCTCCGCGAATGCGACCGTTACATGCGCGACTTTGTCGGCGTGGAAGAAACCAATCACCGCGAGCCCGAGGTGGAAAACGTCCACCTGACTTATTATGACGCCAAACATGGCGACAATCCGCTAAAAATTCTCAACGATCAGGCGCTCAAGTACCCCAACGTCTACGCGATGAGCGATTTGATCAATGGGGATGTGGCCCGCTTTTTGATAGAGCAGTGCGGCGAGGACCGATTAGTACTCAGCGGTGTGCGGGCCAAGGAATGCGCCGAGGCCCTCTTGCGGGTGCTCATGCTCAAGGTCCCCGCCGCCGAATTTGCACCGGAAATCAAGCTGGTCATCAACATGCGGACGGTCCGCAAACTGTGCGAAAAGTGCCGCGAAGCCTACACCCCTCCGCCGGAAACGCTCAAAAAGCTGGGCCTGCCCCCCAGCCAGGTCACCGCCCTGTATCGGCCCCCCACCAGTTGGCCGGAAAAAGAACCCCCCTGCGTGAATTGCACGGGTATCGGCTATGTGGGACGGACGGGGATATTTGAGGTGCTGGTTGTGGGGGACCACACCCGCAAGGCCCTGACCACCACCCCGCAACTCGAGGCCGTCCGGGCCGCCGCCCGCAAGGATGGCATGCGCACCCTCCAGGAAGAAGGAATTGTGCTGGTGGCCAAAGGGATCACCTCTTTGGATGAACTCTTGCGGGTGCTCAAGGGAAACTGAATTAATTACAAATTACAAATTAAGAATTACTAATTAAAAATGAAAGCGTATGCTGGGCTTTTTGTTATGAGTAACAAAGCCGCCGATGGTATCGGCGGAATGGGGAATGTACCCGTGAAATTGAGTTACTGGGTTTTGATTGATCTTACCAACTTGTCATTCGTCATTTGTCATTCGTAATTGAATCATGTTTACAGTTTTTCTCCTGGCGGTTTTTTTGATTCCCGTGATCATGCTCTCGGCCTTGGGGGGATTGTGGGATAATCTGCTCACTTGGATCAATATCATCCTGGCCGGGCTAATCGCCACCAATTACTTTGAACCATTCGCCATCTGGATTGATTCGATGATCGGGACCGATTACGCGTGGTATTCGGATCTGATGGCGTTTTGGATTCTCTTTGCCGGGACGATGGGGTTGCTGCGCGCGGTAACGGACACGATATCCACGGTGCGGGTCCGCTTTCGCAAACCGGTGGAAGTGGCCGGTTCGATCATCTTTGCCGCGCTTTGCGGGTGGACGCTGGTATGTTTAACCACCTTTAGCCTGCATCTGGCCCCGCTGGCGGTCAATTCCTTTGGCGGCGCATTTCAAGAACGACCCGAGACCAACAACATGTTTTTTGGCACGGGGCCGGATTTTTTGTGGCTCAGCTTTGCCCATCGCCAGTCCCGGCCCGACAGCGGTCCGATTTCTGTGGATGAGCAGCACATCTTTGATCCGCAGGGATTGTTTCGATTAAAATACGGCCTGCGCCGCTACCGCTTTGAGCAATTACTAGGCGACAAAGGCAAACCCCCGGTCGAGTAGCGCGTGTTTTGCGCGGCTGCCGGACTCCGTGCGATCCCCTTTTCGGCATTTTTTTCAGCATGCCCAGCGTTGATGACTCCCGCGCGGCGACCACCCCCTTTCCCGTGGAAGGGGAGTTGTGGCGCGATAATCGGATCTTGGATGATCACAGCATTAGCTGGCCGGCGCTCGCCACGCTGGTCACCGGACTATTGTGCCTGCTGGTGTTTGTCGCGCCGGAGGCCCTCTGGGTGCTGGTTCCCCTGCCCCTATTGGCGGGGCTGATTACCTGGCGGCAGATGGCGGCCCGGCCGGGGCATTATCTGGGGGCCAATCTGGCCTGGCTGGGCCTGGCGGTCGCCCTCTTTTCGGCGGGCGTGGTGGGGACCCGCGTCTCGACCACCGCGGCGCTGCATCGGGACCAGGCGGCGCGGGTGGCGGACCAGTTTCTAAAATTTATCCAGGCGGAGGAATTCTCTTCCGCGTATGAGCTTTCCCTGGACCGGCAGCGTTCATTTCGCGAAGCGGCGCTGCGGCAATTATTGATCGAGGACCCCAAGGAACAGGCGGCCTTTGATAAGTTTTGGAACTCCCCCCTGCTGGCCCAACTGCACTCCGCCGGAAAAAAGCTGCGGTGGCAAGAACGCGGCGTAAGCCTCTTTGGCAGCGATTCGTTTCATGATTACTGGTATGTCCATTATGAGCTGACATTTCCCCCGGAAGTCGCGGCGCAACCCCGACTGATCACGCTGGTTGTCTCTCGATTGCAAAAGCCCAACCCCAAGCGTCAATTGTGGATGCTGCGCCATGTGCAGGAAACACCAACACAATAAACACTGGCGCGGAAATCGGCAGCGTGGTAATCAGCGCTGCGCACCTAGACAGACTCCAACCGCGGGGAGGGAAAATTTTGTCGACCACGGGCTTCTTTAACCCGTGGCAAAGGCCGCCGCCACGGCCGCCTGGCTTTTGGCCAGGCCCGTCTTGGCCACTTCCAACGCGTCCTGCTTCCAGTATTCGGGATTAAATAGCTCTAGCGACAGCCATCCCGCGAATCCCGCCGTCTGCAGATCCTGAAAAATTTGCCCCAGCGGGGCCACGCCGTCCCCGGGATAGACCCGGTGCGAATCGTTAATCTCGGCCCGCGGGGGCTGGCCGGGATAGTCATTGATATGCATTACCTGCACGGCGGACCCGCTGAGCAGCTTTAACCCCGCAAAGTCGCTCCCCCCCTTATAAATGTGGTACACATCGGGCAGGATGCAGGCCCGCGGGTGGCCGCTTTCCACCGCCACAAACACCGTCTCCCCCAGTCGGCTCAGGGCCTTGCTAAACCCCCACACTTCCACCTGCGGGGTCACGCCGATTTGCTGGCCCACGTCACACAGCGCGTGATAGCGCTGGGCGGCGGCAAACAGATCCAGATTCGCGTTCTCGGTTTCGCCCGCGGGAGGGGCGGCGATCCGCGTCCCCCCCATTTGCCGGACCAGGTCCATATCGCGCTTCGCCTGTTCCAGCCCCTTTGCCCGAACGGCGTCATCGTTGGCGATCCACGGGGCAAAGCCGATCGCGCTGACCACCGCCAGATTTAAATCCGCGCAGCGCTTTTGCATATCCGCCAGCGACTTGCCGCGCTTCACATAATCCTCGATATCGCCTATCCACGGCTCGATGCCCCCATAACCCGCCTGGGCGGCGATTTCGACCTGTTGTTCCAGCGGCAGCTTTTGCCCGCGAATGGTGCTGGTGTTGAGCGAATATTTCCAGGATTTCCACAAGGGACTTTCCGCCCGGGCCGCGCGTTCGGCGAGAGTGTCGGAATCAGCCAAGCGAGACGCCGCGGTACCATGCCCCGTCTGCCCCGCCGCCAAAGTTAAGCCAATCCCCGTTAACCAGTTACGACGAGATACACCCATGATTTGACTCTGTTGTGCGCGACGGTGCGGAAACGCCCCAAAATGCCAAGCAGCCCCCCAGGCAACTGGCGATCATTGTGAGCCACAAGAGCACGGGCGTCAACTGCGCGGTCGCCCCCAGCGGATTGACCGCGCTTTCGCCGATCCAGGCCAGTCCCACCAGCCAACCGACAGCCAGCATCCGCGTTCCCCGAAAGCGTGGCGGCCCAAATTGCGTCAGATATCCCGCCAAGAGCGCCCACCACCCCCGTGCCAGCAAGTCCCAGATCGCCCAATCGAGCCACAAGCCAAAAGTGGCCCCATGGGCGTCGCGACCGCGCAGCAGATCGCGGATCGTGGCGTCATCCAGGCCATGGGCGCGCAGCTTTACCGCCAATAAGAGCGCCAGGGTCAGCGTGGTCAGCCACGAGCCTATGACGGCCAGCGCCGTGCAGAGCACGGTCGAGTGCAACTGGGCTGCGAGAGCCTTGCGCACTATGTGAATGCGGGGGAAGGACGAGGTCCGCGAAGGCGGGACGGTACTCGTGGGCGTGTTGGCAGGATTCGCGGGCATACGTCTAAGTATGCTTGCGATGGAAGATATTTGCCACAAAAAGGGTATTATTTCCGCCCGAAATATCCCGCGCCCGCCTGTATTCAATAGCTGTAGATTATCGATTTTGGACCTTAGCGGCTAATTTGTTGACGCTTAATTCATAAGTAAACGCCCCCAACAGCGTTCCCTGCGGCACGCAATGGCTACCTGATCCAAAAAACGTGGCTCTCCCCGACCGTGTATTGAGCGGTCATTTTGAGAATGGTATGATTCGAATTGTGAAGATTGCGGCATAGCACGGTCTCCAGTGCGGTATAGCATGGTAAAAACACCGAGCGATCCGTCGCAACTCTTTACTCAGTATCACATATTTGTTTTTACCGATCCATACTTGGCCGCAATTCAATCGTGTGCT